>DASPVS010000405.1:0-13584 GCA_035622235.1 Acidimicrobiales bacterium
CCGGTGAAGAAGGGCCGGTTCATCGTCATGAACTTGATCACCTTTTGATCCAAATCTCCGGCGATCGGATCGCTGTGGTCCCCGAACCCGATACGAAAGGACCGTACCGCGAAGAACTGGCGGCCGAAGTTATCCCCGGAGCTGTCGTTCCCGTGACCCGTGGGGGGGTCGAACGCGCGCGCAACGTCGGCGAGAAGCCCTACCTTGAGATCATCGTGGAGCTGAAAGACGAGGGCGGCTGACAGCGAAGCAACTCCCCATATCCGGGCCGGGACCATATATCGCCACGAGCTGAAGGTAGTCTCGTCTGCGCCTTCCGGGGGTCAGCGACGATGTCACAGATTCATGTCGACGCGAGAACGATCGTCGATGCCCTGGGTGACACCGCCCAAAAATTTGGTGACCGCCCCGCCCTACGGAGGCGAGCACAACCGGGTTGGGAGACGATCACCTGGGCGCAGTACGCCGAGGACGTGCGAGCGGTGTCAGCTGCGCTCGAGGAGCTTTCGATCGTACCCGGTGACCGGGTGGCGATACTCTCGAACAACCGCCCGGAGTGGCATATGGCAGATCTCGGGATCATGAGCCATGGAAACGTCACCGTCCCCCTCTACCCCACGAGCTCGCCCGAACAGATCGCCTACTTTCTCGGGCACTCAGAATCACGCTTGTGTTTCGTGGAGAACAGCGAACAACTCGCAAAGGTGCTGAGCGTGAAGGGGCTCCTGCCCGGTCTCGATGAGATCGTCGTCTTCAGCGACGACCCCGAGCCCCGAGTTCCATCTGTGAGCACATTCGAGGAGTTGACGTCGCTCGGCTCGGAACGGTTGCTCCGACAGACTGCCGTCATCGATAAGCGAGCCAGATGCGTAGGACCCGACGACGTGGCGACCCTCGTCTACACCAGCGGAACGACGGGTCCACCGAAGGCAGCGATCATTCTCCATCGCAACATCATTTGGACCCTGCGAAGCGTCATCTCGATGTTCGACATCAGCCAAGGAGAGCGGTTCTTGTCGTTTCTTCCTCTCAGCCACGTCGCAGAAAGGATGATGAGTGACTTTGCACCGATCGTCATCGGCGGAGAGACCTGGTTCGCGCGCAATCTCGGCACTGTCGCCAAGGACCTCGTGGAATGCAAGCCGACCCTGTTCTTTGCCGTTCCACGGATATGGGAGAAGTTTCGAGAAACGACAACGGCAGCACAGCAAAGCACCGAGGGGCAGGCGCGCGAATACTTGAACGAATACCTGGAGATATCCGAGCGCGTCCACACGAACATCGAAGGGGGGGGACAAGCGTCATCTGACGACGAAATCCAGTACAACGAGCTCGATCGGACCGTCGGTGCCCTTGTACGAGAGAGGCTAGGTCTCGACCAAGCGCGCATCCTGATTTCAAGCGCCGCTCCGATTCAACCGGGACTTTTACACTGGCTACATGTCATTGGGCTACCGGTTCTCGAGCTGTATGGCCAGACCGAGACCTGCGGTCCCACGACGTGCAATCCACCAGGGGACAACCGCATCGGAACTGTGGGGGTGCCGATTCCGGGTTGCACAGTGCACATCGCCGACGATGGAGAGGTGTTGGTGAGAGGCGGAAACGTGTGTGAAGGATACTTCCGCGACCCGCAGGCCACCACCGCACTGATCGATGAAGAAGGCTGGATGCATTCGGGTGACACCGGCGAGTTCGACGGCGACGGATACCTTCTCATCACTGGACGAAAGAAGGACCTGATCATAACCGCCGCGGGCCAGAACATCGCTCCTCAGGAGATCGAGATGAGCCTGCGCAGTCACGAGCTCATATCCGAGGCCGTGGTCATCGGAGATGGGCGTCGTTACCTGACAGCGCTGTTCACGCTCGACGCGCAAGCCTCCGAAACCTGGGCGCGACGGCGCGGAAAAGATGATCGGATCGACACCCTCGCCTCGGACCCTGACGTCACCGAGGAAGTGAATCGGTTTCTGAGGCTCGAGAATGCCCGTCGTTCGCGAGTCGAACAAGTGCGAAATTACAGAATCCTGCCACACGATTTCACCGAGGACGCCGGGGAGCTCACGCCCACCTTGAAGGTCAAACGACAGATGGTGAACGAGAAATACCGAGAGCTCATCGAGGAGATGTACGGACATGGCGCCTAGACGCCCTTTTCCTTCTCGCTCTTGCGACGGCGAACCTTCCTCGATGTCAACCGGGACGATGTGCCGCAAAGTGAGCCGTGCCGTGGGCACCCACCCTGCGAGCCCGGTTCTAGGAAGAGAGCCCGAGCAGGGTTTCTGAGGGGCAGGTCGCCGACGCAATGTTTGCACCGAACGAGATCGACGTATCCGCAAGATCGCTGTCACGTTTTCGTTCACTGATCGGCCCCCAGCGGTACAGGGAGCTCGAAGTCGGCGCCGCCGGTGCAAAGGAACTACTCGCCGGGAGGACGATCTGGAACGTGAGCTCGACAGCGGCCGGGGGCGGGGTGGCGGAAATGCTTCAGATACTCGTGGGTTACGCCCTGGGCATCGGGATCGATGCGAAATGGATCGTCATCGAAGGGGATCCCGAGTTCTTCTCGATCACCAAGCGGGTGCACAACCGGCTTCACGGATTCCCGGGCGACGACGGGGAGCTCGGCGACAGGGAGACACGTCACTACTCGGACGTGTCCGCCAAGAACGCCGAGGGACTGGTGAAAGATGCGAAAGCCGGGGACATCGTGCTGCTCCACGATCCCCAGACCGCAGGTCTCGGTGGTCGACTCGAGGAACACGGTGCGAAGGTCGTCTGGAGATGCCACGTAGGTTCGGACCACGAGAATCGCTGGACGGAGGAGGCGTGGTCGTTTCTCCGACCCCACCTCGATCTGTGCAGGGGATTCGTGTTCTCCCGTCGTTCCTTCGCGCCCCGCTGGCTACCCGAGGACAGGACCTGGGTCATCCCGCCATCGATCGACCCCTTCTCACCGAAGAACCGGAACATGACCTCAGCGGACGTCGTCACAACTCTTTTCGACATGGGCATTTTCGATGAGCGGTTCACCTCTGCTCCGTCATCTTCCCGTCGCCCTCGCTGGACACGAATAAGGAGCCGGGCGACAGTTCTCTGCGACGCGGGCCCTCACGACGTGCGCACGCCGATGGTGGTCCAAGTTTCTCGTTGGGATCGGTTGAAGGACATGCAGGGAGTGATGGAGGGCTTCGCAGGGCACGTCGCGGGCCGATCCAATGTCAGCCTCGCCTTGGTCGGTCCGGAAGTGGACGGCGTCGCAGATGACCCCGAGGGAAGAGCAGTCCTCAGCGAGTGCGTGCGCGCATGGGACAACCTTCCAACTGAAATCAAACGGACGATCCTGATAATCAGCCTTCCGATGGGAGATCTTTCCGACAACGCGGTCATGGTCAACGCGCTGCAACGACATGCATCGGTGATCGTTCAGAAGAGCCTCGCCGAAGGCTTCGGCCTGACGGTCGCCGAAGGGATGTGGAAGGGGCGACCGGTCGTAGCGTCTGCTGTCGGCGGAATCCCCGACCAGCTGACAGCCGACACCGGAATCCTCGTCCAAGATCCGTATGACCTCGACGAATTCGGCAGCGCTCTTAGTTCGTTGCTGGAGCAACCGGGCATGATCACCAGCATGGGGCGACGAGCGAGACGACACGTGCTGGAGCGGTTCGTCGGTGACCGACACTTGCTCGCCTATGCGAATCTAATGCGGGAACTCGTGACGGGAGCGCCTGTCTCAGGGACCAGATATGTCGAAGGATGACCGGTCTATCTCAGCGAGGAGAAGAGCTAATGGCTGATTCGAGTCGATGACAACCGAAAGACGCGAACTTTTGACCGAGATTCCGGGCCCGATTTCGAAAGCTCTCCTCGCGCGCCGGTTTGCTGCGGTTCCGAGAGGAGTGGGCACGACGTTGCCCGTTTTCGTCAGCCGCGCGTTCAGCGGAATCCTCGAGGATGTCGACGGGAACCGATTTATCGACTTCGGATCGGGCATTTCGGTCACGAACGTCGGAAGCAGCGCACCTGCCGTAGTCGACGCGATCAAGGCACAGGTCGACCTGTTCACCCACACCTGTTTCCAGGTGACCCCCTACCAGGGTTACGTCGAGGTTTGCGAGCGCTTGAATGCCCTTACCCCCGGGGAGCACGAAAAACGCTCGTTCCTCGTGAATTCAGGGGCAGAGGCTGTCGAGAACGCCGTGAAAGTGGCTCGCTACGCAACCGGGCGCAGTGCGGTTGTCGCTTTTGATCATGGCTTTCACGGGCGCACGCTTCTCGGGATGAGTCTCACCGGTAAGGCAATGCCTTACAAATTCGGTTTCGGCCCATTTGCACCCGAAATATACAGAGCCCCGTACTCGGATCCGTTCAGAGGGACGGGCAGTCTCTCGGTGGTCATCGACCTGATGGAGACGACTATCGGAGCCGACGACATCGCCTGCGTCGTCGTCGAACCAATCGCGGGCGAGGGCGGTTTCGTCGTCCCCGAGCCCGGATGGCTGTCAGGCCTCGCGGATTGGTGTCACAGCCGCGGTGTCTTGCTCGTTGCAGACGAGATCCAGTCGGGCTTGGGACGAACTGGCGACTGGTTCGCGTGCGAGCACGAAAACGTAGTTCCCGAATTGATCACCACCGCGAAGAGCCTCGGTGGCGGGCTGCCGATCGGGGGGATAACCGGTCGAGCCGAACTGATGGACGCAGTTCATCCAGGGGGGCTCGGTGGGACATTCGGGGGAAACCCACTCGCGTGCGCTGCCGCGCTTGCCGCGTTCGACATGATCGAATCCGAGGGACTCTTGGCTCGCGCTCGGCGCATCTACGAAGTATCGATGCAACGCCTCTCGTCCCGGGTTCGCTCTGGTGGGCCTATCGGACAAGTTCGAGGCCGTGGAGCGATGATCGGCATCGAGCTGGTCCAAGAAGACGGTCGGACCCCCGACGCGCAAACGACCAAGCGCGTGGCTGGTGCTTGTCACGAGCAGGGGTTGTTGATCCTCACCGCCGGAACCTACGGAAACGTCCTCCGATTGCTACCGCCTCTCGTAATCTCCGACGCGCTGTTGGAGGAGGGACTGCAGATCCTTCTCACGAACCTCGACAAGGCGTCCTGACGAGACATCCGCCTCTCGACACGGTCGGCTGTTGACACGGCTGGGTGACGACAGCGCGGGTTGACGACAACCCCGCTTTGAAGACAACCCCGCTTTGACGACGATGCGGGTTGACGACAACCCCGCTTTGAAGACAAGGCGAGTTGAGCTCAGCTCGGTGTCCGCTCCTCGAGAGCCCAAGGTGCTTCGTATTCGTTCAACAGGTCGAGGAAGGGCTCGGCCGGGAAAGCCTCGGGACCCAAAATCCCCATCCCCGACCATGCGCCCGAGTCGATCAGCTGCAAAGCGACGATCGGATTGATCGCCGTCTGCCACACGACCGCCTGAGATCCATATTCGTTCATCGACCAGTCGTTGTCGACCACGTGGTGCATGTAGACCTCTCGGTTCGATCCATCCTTGCCGATTCCCTTGACCCAAGTACCTGCGCAGGTGATTCCGTGCATGTTGTCTCCGAGCTCGGCTGGGTCCGGGAGGCAAGCCGCCACCACGTCGCGTGGCGAAACCTTCCTCCCATCCACATCCACTTCCGTGGTTGAGTCGAGCCCCAGCATGTGCAAGGTCTTCAGCACCCCGATGAACTCGTAACCAAGTCCGTACTTGAACGTCACCCTGTTGGTATCGATCCACCGCGGTACGAGCACGACCTCTTCATGTTCCACGTTCACGCATTCCACAGGACCTATACCCGCAGGGAAGTTGAACACTTCGAGCTCGCTGAATGGCTCGGTTGTGAACCAACCCGTGCTCCTTTCCCAGATGATGGGCGGATTGAGACATTCTTCGATCGTCGTCCAGATCGAGAAGGTCGGCGCGAAGTCATAACCGTCCACGACGAGATTCGCGCCGTCGCGTACGCCGATCTCGTCGATGGATGAGAACAACCTGTCGGACGCATATCGCGCAAAGACGTCCGCGAGCCCAGGCTCGACGCCCATCCCCGCGACCGCAAGGAGGCCGTTGTTCTCCCAATCGTGCTTCATGGCGAACTGGTCGTCGCCCAGCTTTACACCCGTTTGGGAATATGGATGCTGGGGGTGAGGATGCGATAGCGACATCGCCATGTCCATATAGATGACCCCGGCTGCGAGAGCTCCGCGGAAAAGGGGCATGACGAACCGAGGATCCACGGCGTTGAGCAATACGTCACAACGTTCCGCCGAAGCCAGCTCTGCGATCGCTATTTCGTCGGACGTCGTCCAGAACCACTGCCTTGACCCGACCATTCGCAGCCTGCGCCGCGCGCTCGTCCCGGGCCGGGAAATGGTCAGCTACAACGAGACCGTCAAAGATCCCGTACTTGCCTGCGATCCTCGCGAACGCCGTCCCGACTCCACCGGCACCAACTAGTAGCACCCGCACATGAGCCTCCTAATCCTGAGCCCGACCTCCAACTCCTGATCCTTGGCGTGCGGCAGTCGTGCCAGCGTGCCACTGTTGAATCGAACCAGTCCGGAGGAGGCCCTTGTGTCAGCTCGCACCCGTTCGTTGCAGAATTACGTAGGTGGCGCCTGGACCGACACCATGGAGGGACTGACCGAGAACGTTGCAGATCCCTCCTCAGGTGAGGTCTTTGCAACGATGCCGGTATCGAGCGCCGCTGACGTCGAAGGCGCCATGAACGTCGCTCGAGACGCGTTCTACAAGTGGCGAGATGCCACTCCTTCCGAGCGCAGCTTGGCGATGTTCCGAATCGCCGATGCGATCGAAGCGCGTGCCGAAGAGTTCGTCGACCTCGAGTGCCAGAACACCGGGAAGCCTCGTGGGTTGACGATGTCCGAGGAGATCCCTCCGATGATCGACCAGATCAGGTTCTTTGCCGGTGCCAGTCGTCTTCTCGAAGGACGTTCAGCGGGTGAGTACATGCAAGGTTTTACCTCCTTCATCCGCCGAGAACCTGTGGGCGTGTGCGCGCAGGTCACTCCGTGGAACTATCCGATGATGATGGCGGTGTGGAAATTCGCGCCCGCAGTCGCCGCCGGGAACACGGTAGTCCTCAAACCTGCGCCTACGACACCTGTAACGACATTGCTCCTCGCCGAGGTGTCGGGGGAGTTCCTCCCCCCAGGAGTGTTCAACGTCGTCTGCGGCAATCGCGAGACGGGGCAAGCCCTTGTTGCCCACCCCATCCCAGAAATGGTGTCGATCACCGGGAGTGTGCGGGCGGGCCGTGAGGTCGCGATCTCTGCTGCCGAGAACATCAAAAAGGTTCACCTGGAACTCGGCGGGAAGGCTCCGGTCCTCGTATTCGACGACGCAGATCCAGAAAAGGCAGCCGAGGGGATATCTCTGGCCGGATACTTCAATGCCGGCCAGGACTGCACCGCCGCAACACGAGTGCTCGCCGGACCGGCGATCCACGACGACTTCGTCGGTGCACTCGTCGATCAGGCGGGCAGACAGAAAGTTGCAGGGCCCGGTTCGGAGGATGCTGACTTCGGCCCTCTCAACAGTCGCGATCAGTTAGAGCGCGTGAGCGGTTACGTAGACGCTCTTCCGGAACACGCGTCCGTTCTCACCGGCGGTCACCGAATTGGACACCGCGGGTTTTTCTACGAACCTACGGTGGTCACGGATCTTCACCAAGACGATCAGATAATTCAGCAGGAGGTCTTTGGACCGGTCATAACGGTCCAGCGCTTTGATGATGAGGACCAGGCTGTGAGCTGGGCCAATGGGGTCGAGTACGGTCTCGCGTCATCCGTCTGGACACGGGATCACAGCCGAGCGATGCGAATGGCCAAGCGACTCGACTTCGGTTGCGTCTGGATCAATACGCACATCCCTCTCGTCGCGGAGATGCCCCATGGGGGCTTCAAGCACTCCGGGTACGGGAAGGACCTCTCGGTTTACGGTTTCGAGGACTACACACGTATCAAGCACGTCATGAGCGCGATCGAAGATTGACATCGCTTCACTGACGAAAGCTCAGCTTGCTCTAACCGCCACCTGTTCGCCTGACCTTTGGAAAACTCGATTGAGTTCCTCCGGCACAGTACTGACGCGGCTACCGAGAAAGGCTCGGCGTGGCTGTGGGTTGTCGACAGAGACCGCAACTATCTTTGTCCTGATGCGAATCCTTACCGAGCGCCTGCTCGAGAGTCGCCTCGGGGCGCTTCCATGGTCCTCGCCTCGCACGGTGGTGAGCGGAAACTTTGCGACACCCCGACGTCTACTCGAGCTGATGGACTCCGCGGCCGAAACTTACAGAATCTTTGCTCTGAACGCGCAAGGGGGGATCCCTTCGCGTACGGGTGTCGTCCACGAGACGCCTTTCGTCGGCCCGGCCATGCGAAGATCGTCGTCTCTCGATTACCTCCCAATGCGCCTCTCGCTGGTACCAAGGCTTTTCGACGTAGGAAGGCCGCCAGACCTCGTTTTGCTGCACACATCATCGGTACACAACGGCAAAGTGTCACTTGGGATCGAGGTGAACATCCTCCCTGCGGCTATCGAGCGAGCTCGATCCAGAGGCGGCCTCGTCGTGGCACAGGTCAATCACAACATGCCTTACACCCACGGTGATGGGGAACTCGATTTAGATGCGATCGACCTGGCGATAGAAGTCGAAGAAGAGATCCCGTCTCCTGCACGTCGGCCGATCGGCGACATCGGCGCGCAAATCGGCAAAGGTGTGGCCGACCTGATCGAAGACGGAGCCACAATTCAGATCGGGATCGGAGAGATCCCTGACGCTGTTCTGGCTTCACTCGCTGACTTTCGTACTCTCAGGATCTGGTCTGAGGCAATAAGTGATGGAGTGCTCGAACTCGACAGGGCAAACGTGCTCGATTCCGGCCAATCGATAGTCTCGACGTTCCTCTTCGGCTCCCCGGATCTGTACTCATGGGTACACCTGAACGAGCGGGTGCGTCTCCTGCGCACGGAAACGGTGAACGACCCCTCCACTATCGCGATCCGCCCTGCGATGTGCTCGATCAACACCGCTTTGCAGGTCGATCTGCACGCACAAGCAAACGCAAGCTTTGTTGAAGGACGCATCTACTCCGGATTCGGAGGACAGCCGGATTTTGTTGTGGGCGCTCTGCATTCCCGGGGAGGGCACGCAATTATTGCTCTTTCGTCGTGGCACGAACGAAGCAACACTTCGACCATCGTCAACCAACTCGCTGAACCAACCACTACTTTCCAGCACTCCGCCATCGTCACCGAACAGGGCCGGGCGGACCTTTTCGGCCGGAGCGAACGCGCACAGGCCCGCCTTCTCATCGACGCGACGGCGCATCCAAGAGCAAAGGACTCGCTCCGGGCTTCATTGGAAGACCTTTGGTGATGGGCTATCCCGAGTCCTTCGAACCCAGGATGATCGAAGCCAGTTCGGTGACCCGAAGCTCGTGAGCCGCTCGCTTCAGCGAGACGTCGGCATTGTCCCCAGGGACGAGCAAACGTAGTCCCTGGGGAAATATCTCGAATCTCATGGGCGTCTCGAGCTCCAACGCTTCGCCGTCGATGCCCGCGAACGCTTTACCCGACCGAGACCGGACTTCGAAATGGTCGCTACTGAACTCGTATGCATTCCCACTCAGAGCGCTGCGTCCTGCCAGTGCGAGAGCTACGACGCGCGCCGCCTGCGACCCTGTCGTAGCCGTGATGGCGAACACCCCTAGCAATCCGGAGTCGATCCGCCTTCGCTGAGACATGTCGGGCGATGCCGCCAGCACATAGGGATTGTTCGAGACCATAATGAGGAAAGACCCATCGACCTCTTCACCGTCAGGAGCTGTGAACTGGAGGTCGAAGGGCTGCTCTGTCCTCCCCAGGAGCTCGGGCAAGAGTTCCTTAGTCGTGTCTTTTTTTGAGTCGCGATATCCCTCCTCTTGAACGATCGTCGCATAAACACCGAGGGACACGTTGTTCACGAAGAATCGACCATTTACCATCGCGTAATCGACTCGACGTTCCAGTGCATCTCGGAAGGCGACCATGGAGTGGCGTGGATCGTTTCGATCGAGGCCGAGATCCAGTGCGAAATGGTTTCGCGTGCCGGCGGAGATGCAGACAAAAGGCAGGTCGTGCTCGACCGCAATTGAGGCAACGAGTGCCTGTGAACCGTCTCCACCAGCCATTCCGATGCAATCGGCCCCTCGCCGAACCGCATCGCGAGCCAACTGTTCTAGATCGAGACCGTGATCGAGAAGAACAGTCTCGACTCCCATCGACCCGGCAAGCTCGATCAGGCCGAACTTCTCCACCTTTCCCCCACCTGACCAAGGATTACAGATCAGCACCGGACGTGACGGTCGCGACGATTTGCGAAAATGGCCCGCGAACTCGTCGCGAAGATCCGCTGCAATCGCAGCCCGGGCGGTGACGACGGCGAGACACAGGATTGCGAGTGCGACGACGAGCCTCAGCACGATCCTCTCGGTCCCACCGGCGGCTCGAACGATCGCCCAGACAACCAGGCCAATGCCCAACAACAGACCGATCGCGCCGATCGCACGACGGGGCATGCGCTCTGTTACGAACCACCATCCCCCCGCAAGCGCAACTATCACGCCAGCGATGGCGAGGAAAACGTCGACCGCATTGTTGATCAAGAAAACGACAACGACGAGGATGAGTCCACCTGTCGCAATCAATGAGACCACCGCGAGCGCTCGTTTATGGGCGCTCACACAGACATCTGCTCTCTGGGAGGAAGCATCATCTCGGTGTCTCAGCATCCGATAGAGCCACGGTAAGGGCCACCTATTATGACGCCGTTCCATCTGCACCGCATGTTCGGCGACGGCGTTCCGAGTCTGATGAACCGTACGGAAGGGATCGGCAATTCGCGTGACTGAACACTGACGCATGGCCTTCGTGGAGATGCGGTCTCGTTTGAGGACGCTCCTGCTCGATTACGGACTGCTGGAAACGCTCGATCGCGATCGCTTCTATCCCTCAATCGATACGGCGCTGGACGACATTCACCCGCGTTAGGCGCTATTCGACATCACCGCCTACCAACAGTTTGTGGAGTAAGAATTAACCGTGGTCCAAATACGGGACGCGTCGCCAGAGACGGGGACCTGGGCTCAGGTGCTTCGAGCCCGGCCACGACCACCACCGACTGCACAGTACGTTTCGAACCGGGTCTGACTTCGAAGACCGCTATGCGGGGGTTGGTTGTCGTAGGAGGAGCTGAGTCTGCGTGGAAACGTGCGCGCAGGAAACTCAAAAGATGGAGGACATAATGAATGAGCGAGGGCAGGGTTGGATCATCTTCGCCTCGGTTATTCTCGCAATAGCCGGAGTCATGCGTATCTTCGATTCAATCTGGGCGTTCAGCTACCACGGAGTGTTGCCGGAGAATTTCGAGGGAGCGATCTTCGGTCATAGTCTGAAAACCTACGGCTGGGTCTATTTGATCGTCGGTATCGTGCTCATCCTCTGTGCGATCGCCGTACTCGGTAGATCACAGATCGCGCGCTGGATAGGGATTGCGGCCGGAGCAGTCGGTGCCATTTCGGCCGTCTGGTGGATGCCCTACTACCCGATCTGGGCGTTCACATACATCGCTCTTGGAGCATTGGTCGTGTATGCGCTCGCTGCGTACGGGGGAGAGTCAGCGACGTCCTACTAGCGGGTGCGAGGTCTCTTCGAGCCCGCTCGCTGCCCCGGGGGCGGGCTCGTGGGATCCCGCTTGGGATCGTCTTCGTTTCTCTGAAACGAACTCGACGTGAGTGGTTAACGACCAGCCCTCGGGAGGCCGAGACCGAGCCAGGCGATCAGGTCGCGCTGGATCTCGTTGGTCCCTCCTCCGAACGTGAAGATGGTCTGGGCCCGGGACTCTCGCTCCATACGACCGTCGATCGCCGCTCTCGGTGTCCCTTCGACGAGATACGAAGATTGACCCACGATCTCGCTCAAGTCACGGTAAGCCTCGAGTGCCAATTCACTTCCGTAAACCTTCGTCGCGGATGCGTCAGCCGGCCGTAGCCCCTTGTCTGCGGCCCAAGCCACCTTCCAGTTGAAGAGCTTCAGCACTTCAGCTTTAGCTTTCAGGCGAGCAAGCGACGAGCGGACCCACCCTTGGTCTATCACTCGGCGATCGTCCGCCAGGCGTTCTGCCGTCGCCCAGCGCCGGACGTCTTCTATCGACCGCAAGATCCCAGAGGCCGGGCAAATCGCAACCCGTTCGAGATTTAGCTGGTTCGTGATGATCACCCACCCCCCATTTACTTCACCCACCAAGTTTGAAGCGGGAATCCGTACTTCGTCGTAGAAGGTTGAACTCGTGAACTCTCCAGCCATCGTGCGGAGGGGCGTCCAGCTAAAACCTGGCACATCAGTGGGGACCAGGAAAACAGACAGGCCTCGGTGCCTCGATGCCTCAGGATCGGTGCGGGCAGCGAGCCACACGAAATCGGCGTACTGGATTGCACTTGTGTAAATCTTCTCGCCCGTTATGACCCAGTCGTCTCCGTCGCGGACCGCTCGGGTCTGCAACGAAGCAAGATCGGTCCCCGCTGACGGCTCGGTGTAGCCGATCGCAAAATGGAGTTCTCCCCGCAGGATCCCCGGAAGGATGCGGCGCTTCTGCTCGGTCGTGCCGATCCGCATGAGAGTAGGTCCTACGCTCGTGAGTGTTAGAAGCGGCAACGCCACATGAGCCCGATGGGACTCCTCGATGAAGAGCATCTGATCTATTGGACCCCGCCCTTGGCCCCCGAACTCCTTCGGCCAGCCCAACCCCAGCCACCCGTCCTCTCCCATGCGCCTGATCGCTCGCAAATAATCGGGACGATCCCCTCCGGGCGCCATCTCGTCTACCAACGCGGCGAAGTACTCGCGCAGCGTTCCCTGCAGTTCCCGTTGGTCGTCGGTGAGCTCCAGGCGCAATGCGAACCTCCTAGAAGTGGAAAGGTAGCAATCACGAGCCACCGAGACCCGTCAATGGAAAGGAGACACAGGTACCCGGGAACGGTGGTTTTCCCTGTTCGGCGGTAACGTCGCGGCATTTGCGACGGTACTGCGTCAGAATTAGAGCGTGACGATCGCGTATGCGCTACTGGCGGCGTTTGCGAACGCTCTCAACGTCACCACTCAACACAAGGCGAGTATCAGCAGTCCGAAGAAAGCGAAGGGTTGGCGCATTGTCCCTTACCTCTTCACGAACCCGCTTTGGCTCTTTGGATGGATCGCACTGGCGGGAGCATTCGTCTTCCAGGCGCTAGCTCTTCACATTGGCCAGATGTCGGTCGTCCAGCCCCTGCTCATAACCGAGTTGGTCTTCGCCCTTGTGCTCAGGCGCCTGTGGATCCATCAGACAATCCGCGTGATCACGTGGTGGTCTGCGATCTTCACCTGCGCATTGCTCGCGCTATTCGTAGCGATGTCCGAGCCCCAGGGTGGACACGCCATGGCATCGAGTCATGCTTGGGTCTCGGCAGCGTCGGCAACTGTCGGTCTCGCCGCGGTGCTGGCCGTTCTGGGAATACGCGGCTCTCCGGCAAGACGGGCG
>DASPVS010000406.1:0-3629 GCA_035622235.1 Acidimicrobiales bacterium
GCGATGGTCGAGCTCGTCTCGGTGAGCCCGTATGCGTTTGTGAAACCGACGTCCGGAAGAAGCGCCATCGCCCTGTCGATCACCGCGCGCGGCATGCGGCCTCCGCCGTAGGAAAGATGGGACAAGTGCGGCAGTGCAACAGCGGTGTCGTCTAGGACGTCGAGTATGCGGCTCAGCATCGTGGGCACGACCATCGCGTGCGTTACCTGCTCACGGCGCGCGAGCTCCACCCACTCATCCGCGTCGAACTGCGGCAAGTAAACGATCCTCCTGCCCGTATAGATGCTCGAAAGGATCGCCGCGACACCCGCAATGTGGTACGGCGGGACGCTCACGAGTGTCGCCTCGTGCTCCTCCGACGACATGAACTCGAGCGTCGTCAGCACGTAGGAGACGACGTGACGGTGGCGAAGGAGTGCCGCTTTGGGCTCCCCGGTCGTCCCACTGGTGAAGAGCCATACGGCGACAGCGTCGGGGTCTGTGTGGGCGTGCTCCTCCGCCGGGAGCCCCTCGATCTCCGCCTCGAATCTGTGACAACCACGCACATCGAGACCCTCGACACCTCCGATTCGGTCGTCCTCGTCCGAGACGACCATCGCCGGAGCGATCTTCGACAACAATGTGGACAACCGATCGTCGGCGAGCCGGTAGTTGATCGGCACGAAAGGCACTCCCGCCCTCGCGGACGCGAAGAGCAGTAGCGGGAGCACGTTCGAGTTCGAGCCGACGAAACCGACGCGCTGCGTCTCGGAAGCCGAGATCAACGACGCAGCCTGTCCGGAACGTTCATTGAGTTGCCCGTACGTGATGCCGTCGGTGCGCGAACCGACGGCGGGCCGATCGGCCATACCCTCAGCCGCCATGTCGAGCAGCATGGCGATGTTCACCTCAGACCTCGACCCCTGTAGAAGTGGGTTCTCGTCCCCGACGCGAGGTCAGGGAGAGACCGTCTTCCCCTGCACGATGGTTCCGCAGATCGGGTCCATTCCGGGGACGAGATCGAAGGTCGAACCGGACAACTTCGTTATCCAGTAGCAGTTGTCGACACCGATGACCGTCGCTGTCCTGTCGCTCAAGTCCAGCGTGTGGCTGCCGAACAGACCGAGCGCGTTGAAGTTCGTGATACCCGAGAGCCCCTTGATGAGGGACGCCTGCGTGGGGCTCGATCCGGCTGCCTCGAGCCCTTGCACGAGCAAGCCGATCGACGTGTACCCGACGTATTCGCCGTAGGTGGGATCGCCGTGGACACCTACCGCCTTGAGATTGCTCTGGAACTGCTGAGTCGCAGCCGTCTGCATCTCGACGGGCTCGAACGACGACAGGAAGTACACCCCCTGGGCTGACTGGACCGCCCCCGGGCCTGCATTGAGAATGTCACCGCCGTAGCCGGTGGGCGAGAGCGCGACCTTGAGGTTTGCCCCCGACTGCTTGAGCCCTGTCACGAGTGAGAAGAAAGTGTTTGAGTCGACAGATCCCGAGACTCCGTTCACACCAGCCGACTTCATCCCCAGTACCACGGGTCCGACGTTGGTGCTCCCGAAGGGCAGGTTTGTGTTCACATAACCGGTCTTGAGCCCCACTGCCCTAGCGGAGGCCGCTGATGACGCCGCAGCTCCGGAGGAGGAGGGCGAGATGCCGTAGCCGATGGTTCCCACGTTTGTCGCGCCGAGGTTCTTGAAGACGAGCCCGGACGTCGTTGCGACCCTGGTGAAGTCGATGGGACCGAAAACCGAGAACATGTTGGGGGCGGTTATCCACTCGGGGCCGTCCTCAGCAGCGCCTACCACCGGGATACCGGCGGCCGTGAGAGAGTTGGAGTCGAGAAACGTGAGCGACGACACCGAGACCACGGCGAAGACATGATCCTGTTGGACCAGTTCGTTGATCGCGGAGGATACACCCGAAGGAGAGGACGCTGTGTCGGCGACGACGTACTTGATGTTGTATCCGTGTTGTGCGGCCCAGTGCACCCCGGCCTTGACACCTTCGACGCTGGTCTGGTTGTTCGTGGACGCGACGCCGGTCAAGTCGGTCAGTAGTCCGATCGTGTAAGTGTGCGCAGCGCTTCCCGTCGTGCTTCCGGTGGCGCTCCCCGTTGGCGAACCAGAGGAGTTCGAACTACAGCCGGCTGCCAACAATGCGAGAACGCTCGCAACTGCGACGACCGGTCCGGTCTTCAAAGCTTTGATGTTTCGCATTCCCCTTCTCTCTTCAGATCGCGATTTATTCGGGATTCCACGCATTTGCCTATAACCGCTCCTCATTGAAAGCTGCTCCGTTTTCGATCGTGAGTGAACTCCGAACCCGTATGTCTACCGGTCGACTCACACCAACGCTTCCCCTAGATAGTGGTGCAACGCTTCACCGTGAGCGGCGTCGGCGGGTCCGTGCCAAGCCAGCTCGCCTCTCTGGATAACCACGCACTCGTCGGCGAACTCGAGAGCGCGGTGTACGTACTGCTCGATCGTGACGAGCGTCACCCCTTGCTCCTTCGCGCGCGCCAGCCCGTCGAAGACCAGGTCGACCATTATCGGGGCCAAGCCCAGGGACAACTCGTCTGCGACGATCAGCTTCGGGAAGGTAGCCAATCCACGTGCAAGCGAGAGCATCTGCTGTTCACCGCCCGACAACAGACAAGCGCGTTGTCTTCGCCGCGCTGCGAGATGAGGAAAGATCTCGAAGGCACGGTCCACCGCCTCCTTGCGCGCGCGCCGACCCTTCATGCAACCGGCGGCCATTTGAAGGTTGTCGACCACAGTCATGTTCGGAAAGATCCCGCGGGTTTCCGGCAAGTAAACGAGGCCGGCACGACGAACCCTGTGAGCGGGCCAACCGGCGATGTCCGCGCCACTCAAGAGAATCCGTCCCCGCGACGGCTCCACCAAGCCCGACAACGCTCGAGCGAGGCTCGACTTACCTGCACCGTTCGAACCGAGGACTGCGAGGACCATCCCCGCGCCGAGCTTCAGTGACACGCCATTCAGTGCCATTGCGTCCCCGTATCGGACGCACAGGTCTTCGACCTCCAACGCTGCTGACCGGTTTTCGCCGCCCGACCGGTCAGCGAGCGCTCCGGCACGGTCCGCGGGTGCGCCACGATGTTCCTGCAGGTTCGCGTGTGGCTCAGGCATGTGTGTCTCGGGTGCCTTCTCGATGACGAGTTCTTCGGGTTCTTCCGGTTCTTCGGGTTCTTCGGGCTCTTTCTGCTCTTGCTCTGAAGAATCTCCGGTGGGGACCTGCTCGCCGAGATAGGCGGCGCGCACAGCGGGATTCGCGCGGACCTCACCGGGAGACCCGCTCGCGATCATCGTTCCGAAGTCGAGCACGTAGACCGTCCTGCACAGTCGCATGACCAGGTCCACGTCGTGCTCCACGAGAAGGACCGAGATACGGCGTTCCCCACTCACACGTCGCAGAGTGGCCTCGAACTGCTGGGTCTCCGCCGAGTCGAGCCCGGACGAGGGCTCGTCCAACAAGAGAACCGTCGGCGACGCGGCGAGAGCACGGCCCAATTCGAGCATCCGGGCGCATCCGAGTGGCAGCCCGATCGCGGGCCTCGATACGAACGGGACCAGGCCGAGCAGCTCGATCAGGAGATCGACCTCGTTGCTCTCTTGCGCGTCCACCCT
>DASPVS010000407.1:0-3353 GCA_035622235.1 Acidimicrobiales bacterium
CCTTCGGGGGCGGTGTGGCCATCAAGTTGGCTCGCGACAACCCCGAGCTCGTTCGGTACCTGATCTTGCTCAACCCATTGGGAGCCGGAAAAAGGCGCCCACCCTGGGAATGGGCGATCGGGTTCGGCATCGAGTTCCTGCCATTGTCGACCGCACTCGATCTCGTTCAGGCAATCCGATCCGATCTCGTCCCCAACTTGCTGCAGAATCCGCTTGGTGTTCTCCGGGCAGGGCTACTCGCGATGGGCACCGACCTGCGAACGGAAATGTCCCAGTTGAAGCAACTGGGGGTCCCGGTTCTCGCACTGACGAGTGAGCGCGACAGACTCATCCCACGCAACGCCTTCGAAACAGTGTGTGACACGGTGGGAGCGGACGGTCGGGTCGTGCGCGGTGGTCATGCATGGCTGCTCGTCGATCCGGACTTGTTCGGCGAGGTGCTGGCATCGACGATCGACGTTCAGGTGGAGGAACACGAAGTTGCACGAGCCGCCGATCGAAAGAAAGAGATCTACCGGCTGCTCAAGCGATCGCACCTTTCAAAACGTGACATCGATTCGTTGCTCGCATCTGCCGCTCCGCTATGGCTTCTCAGTGAAGCGGCGCCGACACTCGCAGGCGATCTCGTTCTGTGTCGCCCGGCGTTGCGTAAGAACGAGGTCAGGGCCCTCGCTCACCGCATCCAAGACTCGGACTCGCTGCGACTCACGATCGTGGCGAGGGACCGGCCGGGGTTGCTAGCCGACAGTGCGGCGGTGCTCGCAGCCAGCGGTCTAGCGATCTCCAACGCCTCTGCTTCCACGTGGCAGAGGCCGAATGTGGCACTCCATTCTTTCATCGTCGATTCGGACGGCGACCTTTCCGACGAGGCGTGGGACGCGCTGGGAGCGCGGCTGCGGAAGATGGTGTCTGCGGGAAAGGCTCCCAGCCCGCCGCTCAGACCGTTGAGGCCGGTGAGGGTTACTGTTGAAGGTGTCGCAGACCAGTCAATGGTGAAGGTTGTTGCTCCGGACCAGACGGGCCTTCTATCAGCGGTTTGCCGTCACTTTCAGACTCATGGAGTAAACATCCAGACGCTCCGCGCGCGTACGCGCGATGGTTTCGCGCACGGGACGTTCGTCGTACTCGGTGAAGTCGACGCGGTCGAACTGAGCGAATATCTCGAACGAGGGGCTACTGCTGCCAACCCAAGCGGCCGGAAGCTGACACTTCTTCCCCCGAGGAAAGAGTCGGCATGAAAGACAGATCATGCGAGGCAGAGCTGTCACTTCGTTGCGGTCGTCGCTTGAAAACCGTCCCACGCGAACCAATTCGTGTCCGGGAGCGTCGGTCGACCTATGAAGAACCCCTGGCCGAGATCGCAGCCGAATTCCGAAAGCAGGTCCAGGGTCGCTCCGTCCTCGATGCACTCTGCAACGATGCGCAATCCCATTGCGTGACCCAGGTCGATCGTCGCACGAACGAGGTCGCGATCGCGTTGCTCGTTTCGAGCCAGGCGGTTGATGAACGTTCCATCGAGCTTTAGTTCCGCAACCTCCAGCTCACCCAGATAAGCGAGCGAGGTGAATCCGGCTCCGAAGTCATCGATCGACACGAGGACGCCGATATCCCGCAACTCTGCAATGACGACCTTGGCTCGTTCGAAATTCGCGATGACGCTCGTTTCTGTGATCTCCAAGACCAACGCGTCAGCCGGCACACCATGCCTGTTGAGCAGAAACGGAACCAGATCAACAAAGTCTTCGTCGAGGAGGTTGGTCGGAGAGATGTTCACCGACACGGATACGCGATTGTCCAGTTCCCTCCACTGAGCGACTTGGGCTAGCGCGTGATCGAGGACCCACGTCGTAAGCGCAGGCATAAGTCCAGCTTCCTCGGCGAGTGGCAGGAACTTGAGCGGCGGAACATAGCCGAGGTTCGGATGAGGCCAACGCACCAGCGCCTCGACTGCCGAAATCCTGGCGCCGTCTATTTCGAGCTGCGGCTGGTAGTGCAGTTCGAACCCTCCGTTTTCGAGAGCTGTCCGAAGCTCCTCACCGAGCCGCCAGAGGTTTGATCCATCATCGAGATCGCCGTCGTAAAAAGCAAAGGAGGCTCGATCCATTTTTGCTCTGTACATAGCTGTATCGGCAGACCGCAACAGAGCAGTGGAGTTCGAGGCGTCGTCGGGAGCGCGCGCGATACCGATGCTCGCGCTAACGCGGGCCGTTACGCCTTTCAGGAAGAACGGCTCTTCGATGCTCGACATGATTCGTTTGGCTACAGCTGCCGCGGTGTCATCGTCGACATCGACAAGGATTACGCCGAACTCGTCGCCACCGACTCGCGCCACGGTCTCTGAGTGTCGTGTAGAGGCTGTGAGGCGAGGGCCCAGCTGCTTTAGGAGCTCGTCTCCTGCGGAGTGTCCAAAGGAGTCATTGATCTCCTTGAAGTGGTCGAGATCGATGTAGAGAAAAGCGATCTTCCGCTTCCGAACCCGGCGGTCTTTCTGGTCGCCGAACAGCGTGTCGATGGTCTGGAGCAGGTATCGGCGATTCCCGAGCCCGGTCAGCTCATCGGTCAGCGATTCGTGGAGGCGATTCTGGGTCACATTGTTGAGACGTCGTGCGGACAGAGCCAGGCGGATGCCAACAGCTATGAGGCTCGCCATCGCGAGTGCCAGCGCAAACCGGTCGACGTGATGAAAGGACCCGTAAGAAAGGATGATGAAAGCAGAGAGAGCCGCTAGTCCGGGTATGAGAAAACCAGTCGGTCGTTCGTGCTGTGAAGCGTCTCTCGGACTCGGGCGCAGCCACACTGCCAATGCCATGAGGAGACCCGCCATCGGCCACGCCAAGGCGTGGAACACAACGGTCGCGCGCGGGGTGGCGAATGAGGAAGGAAAGAGGTTGAAGGTGTCGCCGACCGCATTGAGAACCATTGCGGCAGCCAACAGAGCCCAGGGCGCTGTCACTGATCCCGAAAGCAGCGTCGCACCGCCGACGACGAGTGCGAACAGAAGTAAGTCGCCAATCGGAAAGGCGACGTTTGCCGCTTTGGCCAGGAAGCTTCCTCCAGCGGATTCCGCGATGCCCTGAAAAGCGAAGGCCGAGCACAAAGCAGCTGAGCCCAGAGCTGCAACGAGGCCGTCAAGCCAGTTCGTTTCGGTGGTGCGGCGGAACTCTCTTCGCATGAAGAGGATCACGGCCGCATAGGCGAGCGGATAGAACCCCAACCAAAAAGCGTCGGCCCACGAAGGACTCGGAGGGTATCCGCCGCCGATCGTTTGCACGGTCAGGATCGTGTCTCCGATCGCCCACGAGAGGAGCCCGGCCCCCAGAGCCAAGGCCACCACGCGACCCTTCTCGCGAAGA
>DASPVS010000408.1:0-2421 GCA_035622235.1 Acidimicrobiales bacterium
TGCTACGTGTCAGGTGTTGCAAATACGCGCGCACTGGAGACGGCGTCCAACAGGCGGCGGTAATCGTGCTCGTTCTGTTCCGCGTAGGCGATCGCGAAGTCTGCTACGGCGTTATCGAAAACGTCGGTGGTGCCAAGGTAACCCGAGATGACCGCCGCCCGTCCGGTGCGCGCGTGCGCTCGTGCGAGTGCCCAACCGCAGAGCCTTCCGTAGTAGTTGAGCTGATGTGGATCCATAAGCGAAACGCTCATAGACCCCTTCATGTCGCGCAGCTGGCGAACGTAATAGTACTTGGGGGCCCCGAAGGTCCCACCCGAGCTGTTGCCGCCGGTCCCAAGTCCGCTTGTCCATCCTAGAAATGGATCGCTCGCGGCCTGTATGAGCAGTTGACCCTTTACTACTCGTTCACCTTGGTGAAGGTACTCGCTCTTACCGGCGAACGGAGCGAGGACAGACTCTTGCGCCTCTTTGAGCTGGAGGAACAGGGGTTCGTCCACGCGATCGCCGACCAAAAGCAGGACGAAGGCCTCCATGCCAACCGAACCCACACCCACCACCTTGCGAGCAAAATCGCCGAAGTAATACCGCGTTAGCACCTCGCGACGGTCCGTCTGAAGCGTCTCCTGATAGAGAGCGATGGCGTGACGCAGCTCCTCCAGGACATCGGGATGGCGCTCGATCGGGAAGCGGACGATCACTGGGTGCGACGGTTTGATTCGGTGGTGGCCATCCAACTGGTCACACATCTTCAAAAGCGCCTTCAAACTGGTTCGCCGCCGCGCCTTGGCAATGTCGGTGCGCCTGCGCCGTACGGCACCCTTCGGTTGAAGCGCGTCGAATCGAGTCGTGACCTCGTCGACGTCGAGACGCGAATACCACAGCCTCAGGAAGCGCATCGAGGCGTAATTCGCCATTTCGGTGCGATAGCTGTGGACGGCAAGACGCGCAGCGGCCCTCGCCTCCTTCTCGCAGAACCCCATCTCGCGTGCAGCGACCGCCAAGCTCGTCGCCAAGCGCTTCAGGTCCCACTCGAATGGGGCGGGCAGCGTTTCGTCGAAGTCGTTAACGTCGAAAACCAGGCGACGGTCGGGCGCCGCGAACATCCCGAAGTTGAGCAAGTGTGCGTCACCGCACGCCTGTACACGGATTCCTGACGTAGGGGTGTGCGCTAGGTCCCAGGCCATAGGGGCAGCCGCGCCACGGAAGTAGGCGAACGGCGACGCGATCATCCGGCCGTAACGAATCGGAACGAGATCCGGCACTCGAGTCTTCGCCTGCTCCTCGAGAATATCGACGGGATCGGGCCGATCCGGCGGGGCTACCCATTGAGCATGGCTTGACCGCCGGGCGACCCTCCGGTGCTCCCGACCCCGGCGCCGCCATTCATCTGGGGTGAGCAACTCGTGCGGTGGGGCGAGCACGCCCGGGGACATTCTGCTCATGCGAACTCGCAATTTAGAAACTTTTGAACTTAGTCTAAGCGGTTGCCATGACGGCGGCTCGGCCTTCTTCTAGGTGAGATCTGACATCCTCGAGGTCTGCACGGCTAGCCGCAGCTAGGTCGGTCAACCCCTCGGTCAGTCGTGCTCAGCGATGGCGGCAAGTCGGTCGAGCGACGCTTCAAGCCTGTCGACGGTGGTCCACCGAGCACGAGGAAATCGCTCCTCATCAGTCAACCGAGTCCAGTCGTATGTGTGAATGACGCGGGTTCGCGTCGGTTGGATCGGCTGAAGCTCCCACCTCCAGAGGTGGCCCGGTGGCTTTTGCCCCGGTTCGGCGGGTTTCCATGCAATCCGCCTGCCCTCTGCGAACTCGACGACGTGATTTTCCCTAACGTTTGCCCTTTTGGTCGTCACGGTGAACATTTCACCGACCGCTTGGACCCGCTGTCCCTCGGCGGCCTCGGCCAGGTTGTCGTTGCCGTCCCAGCGAGGCTGTTGGGACGGGTCGGCAATCAGCTCAAAAATACGTTCCGCGCCGGCGGCAATCTCGCGAGTCGCGATAACAACGCGCTCGCTGTCTTCCTTGCTGGTCATGTCTCAATCCAAGCACTTCGCCCTGTCACGTGGGCCGGCCATTCAAGTCCGAACGTGTTGGCAGCGTCTGTCACCGCGAAGCCCAGATACATAGGTCCGTGATGAGCATTGATCGCACCTCAACCCCATGGACGCATCTTCGAGGCTTGGACACTCGCGTGGTTGCACTTTGGTTGCAAACATTTGCTGTCCATGAAACGCGGGCTGGTGGCGATACCGGGTTATCCCTGCTCAGAGAAAGTGCGGGCGAGAGTGTTCTGTTCCACGTCATAAGGGACACCATGTCGCGGATCATCCGGGACACTCATGCTCATGGGTGGTCGGATGGAGCTGGCTCGATATGTGGTCGACGCGGTGGTGCTCGAAGGGCGCGGGGTCAGGGAGG
>DASPVS010000409.1:0-5047 GCA_035622235.1 Acidimicrobiales bacterium
CCGAGGCGATCGATCCCGAGGGTTGGCTGCACACCGGAGATATCGGAGTTATGGACCAGCAAGGAAATGTCCGGGTCACCGACCGCAAAAAGGACATGTTCATCGTGGGAGGGTTCAACGCCTATCCAGCGGAGATTGAAAACGCGCTCCTACGCCATGACTCGGTCGCGCAGGTCGCGGTGATCGGTGTCGCCGATGAGCGCTTGGGTGAGGTCGGATGTGCGTTCGTCGTGGCGCGCGCCGGCGCGGATGGCGTGACGCTGCCCGACGAGCTGATCGCCTGGTCGCGAAACGAGATAGCGAATTACAAAGTGCCGAGAAGCGTTGTCGTAATCGAAGCACTGCCGTTGAACGCGAGCGGGAAGGTCCTGAAGACCGAGTTACGAGCGATGGCCGCGGCACGCTCCGCGTCGGCGCAACCGTCCGCGTCCGAGTCGCAAGCCAAATGAGCAGAACAGTGAAAAGCAAAACGAAGGTCGGAAGGAGCATCGAAGCGTGGCATCGTCTACACGGGTGACGACGTCGAGGTGACGGACAAGCTCGACATCGGGTCACCGGGGCCCACTCAGGTGAAGGTCAGGATCGCCGCGGCGGGCGTATGTCACTCCGACCTGTCGGTCATAAACGGGACCATTCCGTGGAAGGCCCCGTCAGTGCTCGGCCACGAAGGCGCAGGCGTAGTCGAAGAGGTGGGAACCGAGGTGCGGTCGGTGAAGCCGGGTGACCACGTGGTGATAGCGACGATCGCCAACTGCGGAATATGCCGAGCGTGCAACACGGGGCATCCGACCTGGTGCATCAAGTCGCTCGGGAACGTGTCGACCCCGTTCACCTATGACGGAGAGCCTGCGTCGAACTTCGCCGCGGCGTCGGTGTTCGCCGAATACACGATCGTGTCCGAGGTGCAAGCAGTTCCGATATCCAAAGAAGTGCCGCTCACCTCCGCCTGTCTCATCGGCTGCGGAGTCGTCACCGGCGTCGGGTCGGTGCTCAACCGGGCAAGGGTCGCACCAGGTGAAACAGCCGCGGTATTCGGTGTCGGTGGAGTGGGTCTCAACGTGATCCAGGGTTTGCGGCTTGCCGGTGCGAGCCGCATCGTGGCGGTCGACACCGTGGCGTCGAAGGAGGATCTCGCGCGGCAGTTCGGTGCGACGCACTTCGTCGACGCGACGAGCTCCGACGCCGTTTCCGAGATCCAGCGGATCGTCCCTCACGGCCCCGAGCGGATCGCAGGCGCGCTCGGCCCCGGAGGCGTGACTTGGTCCTTCGACTGCGTTGGCCATCCGGCGGTCCTGCGCAGCGCGATGGACGCGCTCGACTGGGGAGGGACGGCTGTCGCAATCGGGATCCCGCCACGCGGTTCGGAGGTTTCGGTCGACGTGAACGGCCTGGCCTACGTCGACCGCGGACTTCTGGGTTGCCGATATGGAGCGTCGCGTCCGCACCGCGACATCCCGCTCATGGCCGAGCTCTATCTGCAAGGAAAGCTCATGCTCGACGAGCTCGTCACCGAGACGAAGCCTCTCGAGGGCTTTCGAGACATTGTGGATGACATGCACGAGGGGCGCCTCGCGCGAGGAGTGCTCACCCTCTGAACACGAACGACCTCACGACGCCGGCTTTGCTCGTCGACGAGGACCTCTTTCGCCGGAACCTCTCCACGATGGCCGAAGCCCTGCCCGGCACCAGGTTGCGGCCGCACGTGAAGGCTCACAAGAGCGTCGCCGTCGCGAGGGAGCAGGCACAGATGGGTCATTCCGGGTTCACTTGCGCAACCCTTCTCGAAATGGAGGGCCTAGCGAAGGCAGGACTAGGAGAAGATCTCCTGCTCGCGAACGAAGTCGTCGATGCTTCTCGGTTGGAAGCACTCGTGGACGGTGGATCGCGCGTCACCGTCGCGGTCGACTCGACCGAGACGATCGACGCGGCAGCTGCCGGAAGGGTTTCCGAAGTCCTGATCGACGTGAACGTGGGACTGCCACGCTGCGGCTGTCTCCCCGAGGACGCAGGGCGCCTCGCCGACTATGCGTTGGATAAGGGCCTCGAGGTCCGCGGGGTCATGGGATATGAGGGTCACGTCGTGGGCCTGGAGGACAGGTCCGCTCGGGTTCTGGGCACGGAGATCGCCATGAATTTGCTCCTGGCGGCGCACGCGCAGACGCCCGGCGACGTGGTTTCAGCGGGAGGGACCGGGACTTACGACATCAACCGTTGGGCCACCGAAATCCAGGCCGGCTCGTACGCTCTGATGGACACTGCTTACGGCAAGCTCGGCCTTCCGTTTTCACAAGCGCTCTGCGTGCTCGCGACCGTCGTCTCGGTCTCACGTGACTGGGCGGTCGCCGACTGCGGCCTGAAAGCGCTCGGCATGGACCACGGCAATCCCTCGATCGAAGGGGCAGAAGTTTTTTTCTGTTCGGACGAGCACGTGACTTTCATGCCTGAGAAAAAGGTCCGTGTCGGCGAAAAGGTGCGCGTCGTTCCTGCACACGTCGATCCGACGGTGGCCTACCACGACCGTTTTCACGTGGTGAATGGGGAGAACGTAGTCGATATCTGGCCGATCGATCTCCGCGGGTGGTAGCCGAGGCGTCTGCGTCTGCGTCTGCGCCTCCGCCTACGTCTGCGCCTGCGCGTACCATCGCACGATGATCGTCGGACTTGCTCACAGTGCCGTCTGCGTCCCGGATGTGGACGCCGCCGCGCGCTGGTACTCGGAGGTGCTCGGCCTGCGCGTGCTCTCGCCGCCTTACCGAATGGAGGGAGACGCGATCGAACGCGACATGTCGGAACTGGTGCCGTCTCCGGTCGTGGTCAAAGCGGCGATCGTCGGCACGGGTGACGAAGACCGCGTGATCGAGCTGATCGAGTACCCGAACGTCGAGCGCACGAGTCCGGATACGTCTATGCGAGACCCGTCGCGACCGGTCTCGATAGTGGACCCAGGTCTGACCCATGTCGGGTTGGTTTGCGACGACCTCGACGCGACTAGAGGGGACCTGGAGGAGCGGGGGGTCAAATTTCTCACGAACGCCAATGCGGAAGTAGCGGGCCTTCGCACGGCGTGGTTCGAGGATCCGTGGGGAACGGTGTTCATCCTTCTCGAACAAAAAGATGCGGATCGACCCTATTGGCGTCAGTTCGGGTCGTGAGTCGCGATCCAGTCGCG
The DNA here is from genome assembly GCA_035622235.1 of Acidimicrobiales bacterium. GTDB lineage: Bacteria > Actinomycetota > Acidimicrobiia > Acidimicrobiales > UBA8190 > DASPVS01. Next base: position 3,170 of record DASPVS010000409.1, read on the forward strand.
GACCGAGCCAGCCATCGTCCGGGGATCCTCGAGAGGTCCGAAGTGGCCGAGATCCTCGTGATTTTCGAGGATGGCACGGGGCAACTTCTCAACTGTCGCCTTCGCGAACGACGCGGGGTGCATTTCACTTCCCTGACGGCCCGCCGCCACGAGGACTGGAACGGTGACCGACTGGAGGACGTCCCAAACTCCGTTCGAAAGGGCGTTGCGAAAGATCGCGGCTTCCCACTCAGGCCTGCACCGCAGCGTCACCCCGGTCTCGGTCGGCGCGAACCCGCCTACGACGTATCCCCTGAGTGCTTCAGGGTCCAGTTCGTTCAAAGGGGGTTTGGACGCGAAGTTCGAGATCGCCTCCTCGTAGGACGAAAAGTCGGTCCGGCGGCGCTCGGCCTGGTCGGCGACGGGATTGGATGCTCCCTGTCGCATCGGGCGCATGGGCGGTGGGACGATCGGTTCGAACATCCACAGCGAAGCAAATGCATCGGGGCGTCGGGCTGCGGCGAGGAGAAGGGCGGCACCACCCATCGAGTGCCCGACCCCGTGGACGGTGAACCGATCAGGTGTCGCAACTTCGCCGGCGAGAGCGTCGAGAACGGCTTCGACGTCGTGAGCGAATCCCGACCACGCGAAATCGAGCTCGGAGCGGGAAGTGCTCGACCCGTGACCTCGGAAGTCAACCGCAACGGGCCGGAGCTCTTCTCCCAAGCTCCGAGCGAACGGTTCGTACGCGAGGGCACAAAGGCCGTTGGCGTGGCAGACGAGGACGATCGTCTTCGACCGGTCGATGTCGTCGCCGAACTCATGAAGGGCAAGAGTGACCTCGTCGGTAGAAGGCACCATGCTGGTGGCACGCGCCTGCTCTCGGTCAGAAGTGCCTGCGAGTCGGGAATCTCGCGCTTTTGTCACCCTCACCTCCGGGAGCAGGTCGTTTTCCGGGCCTGCAGAAGGCGCTTGCTCCCGGCAGAACCTGTTGGTGGTGCGCGAGGCTATCGATCGCGACGCGGTGTCGACCACAACGCTCAGACCCGCCCGTCCACGAAGGGATCGATATGACCACGACAGCGGTTCACGACCTCGACCTGCCGCTGCTCGAGATGAACGAGCTCGAGCGGGACGCGGCGCTCGAGGCAATAGGAGCGGCGCGCGAAAAGAGCTGGCTGGCTCGGACGCTCATCGGGTTCATGGTGCTGAGATACGAGGACGCGGTCGCTGTGTTGAGGGATCGGAGGTTCCACTCGGCGCTGTCGCTCATTCCTGAGATCGCGGGGCTGCCGGAAGCTGACGAGTTCTTCGAGAACAGACGTCGTTCGATCCTCACCATGGAAGGCGACGAGCACGCCCGCGTGCGTCGACTGGTGGCGCCCGCCTTCACGCCCGCTTCCGTCGAGAGGCTCAGGCCCTTCATGCGAGAGGTGATCGCAGAGCTCGTGGGGCAGCTTTCCGACCAAGGTCGTTGTGAGTTCGTCGCAGAGGTTTGCGAGCCCTATCCGATCCCCATCATCTGCGAGCTCCTCGGCGCGCCCAGGCAGGATTGGAAACTTTTCTCCGGATGGGCAACAGACATCTTCAGGATCTTCAACCAGAACCTCGAGCAGGACCTGCCGCTGATCCGACGTGCCGGAACCGAGCTCGAGTCCTACGTGAGGGCGATGGTCGACGAAAGGCGCAGGGACCCGCAGGAAGACTTGTTGAGCGCGCTCATCGCAGTGGAGGAATCAGGCGATCGCCTTTCGACCGACGAGCTCGTGATGTTGGCGGAAGCCGTTCTCATGGCCGGCACCGACACGACACGCAACCAACTCGGCTGCAGCGTCGCGCTGCTCGCCCAACATCCGGACCAGTGGGAGAAGCTCGCACGAAATCCCGAGTTGGCTCCAC
>DASPVS010000410.1:0-3344 GCA_035622235.1 Acidimicrobiales bacterium
GCCTCCGGCTCCTCCGCTGGCGCGTCCTCTGGCGCCGACACCTCTTCCGCGGCTTCAGATGTCTCAGATGTCTGAGATGCGTCGGTTGCCTTGGAGACTTGCGAGACCTTCTGAGCCTTAGCCGCCTTCGCGGCCTTTGCCGGTTTCGCGACCTCCTTTGCCGACCTGTCGACAGACTTCTGTGCCTCGGTGTCAGCCGCTTCTGTGCGAGAGATTTCATCTGCTGTCGCGGTTTGAGTCTCCCCTGGAAGCGTGGCGTCGCTGAAGAGCACCCATTCGTTGCGGATCACGTCGTAGGCGTTCAGCTCCGCGACGGGGACACACTGGACGTGGCGAAGATTGCGGAAAGAGCGGTCGGCTACGAAGTCGTCGTCACCCGTCACGACGAGGACGCGCCCGCGCAGACCAAGGGCTCGGAGGGACAACAAAGCATCCTTGGTCCTTGGCTCGTCGAGTCCCCATTCGTCGACGAGAGCGACTCTTCCTTCCAACGCGCGGTCCGACAATGCGGAGACGAGCGCAAGGCGGATCATCTTCTTCGGTGTCCGTTGGCGGTACTTGCGCGGCTTCGGACCGAGTGCCACTCCGCCCCCGACCCATTGTGGCGATCGGATCGATCCCTGCCTCGAGCGACCCGTCCCTTTCTGTCTGAACGGCTTCGAGCCTCCGCCTGCAACTTCTGCGCGAGTTCGAGTCGATTGCGTCCCCGACCGGGCAGCCGCGAGCTGAGCCGTCACCACCTGGTGGAGCACGGCAACGTTGGGCGTGATGCCGAAGATCCGCGGATCGAGAACAACTGCGCCGAGGTCGCCCCCGTCCATCCGCCGGCGTTGGACGACACGGCGCTGCGGCTCGGCCGGCGTGCGGCGTCGGACGAAGGATGTCTGCGTCGTGGTCACCGCTGGGCCCCGTTGGTGTTCTTCACCGAGTCCCGTAATACGACCATCCCACCGCGCGGACCTGGCACTGCACCCTTTACGAGGATCAACTCCCTCTCCGGGTCAGCTTGGACAACCTCGAGATTGAGAGTCGTGACCTGATGCCCGCCCATCCGACCGGCCATTCGCGTCCCCTTGAAGACGCGAGCCGGGGTCGCGCACGCACCCACCGATCCGGGGGCTCTGTGTTTCTTGTGGTTACCGTGCGCCGCGCCCTGACCGCTGAAGTTGTGCCTCTTCATGCCCCCGGCGAAGCCCTTGCCTTTGGAAACTGCGATCGCGTCGACCCTCTCGCCGGCTGACATGACATCTGCCGTCAACTGCTGGCCCACTTCGAAACCGCTTGTGTCGTCGATTCTCAGTTCGAGCAACTGCCGGCCAGGCTCGACACCGGCCGAATCGAAGTGGCCGCGCTCGGGTTTGCTCAACGTTCGAGCTCTGCGCACGCCCCAGGTCACTTGTAGGGCGGCATACCCTTCGCGTTCGGGAGTCTTGACCTGTACGACGCGCAAGGGCGCGACCTTCAGAACCGTCACCGGGACGGCACGTTGCTGATCGTCCCAGATCTGGGTCATGCCGACTTTTTCGCCGACGATCGCCTTCGTTGCCACGTTCGAACGGTCCTTCCGTCCTCGTCCGGGGGCCCGGCGCCCAACAGGCGGCCGGAACCCTCTTGAACGACACCTTCAACAGGTGTCCTGCTCGCACGTAAGCGCTCCGCCCGGAAATCCGAGCGGAGCGCTCATCAGGTTGTGCCCCGAGGTCCCCTTGGGCGAGTTGCCCGCGGGCGCTCAGAGACGTCGAATCGGTCTCACGGCCGAAACGGCCGGTCTGCGACGTTACACGAAATGGTGGGTCCGTGCCAGAGGTGCCAGAGGTCCGAGAGCCCAGGTTCGGCCTATCCCAAAGGCTCAGGGCCTATCCCAAAGGCTCAGGGGCTACCCCAAGGGCTCAGACCCACCGGGCTTACGACGTCCTTCAGACGTTCTGAATCTTTATCTCTATGTCGACCCCTGCGGGGAGGTCGAGGCGCTGGAGCGAATCGACGGTCTTCGGCGTGTGCTCCACGATGTCCACGAGTCGCTTGTGAACCCTCATCTCGAAGTGCTCTCTACTGTCCTTGTACTTGTGAGGCGACCGGATGACCGTGTACCGGTGCTTCTCGGTCGGCAGAGGGACCGGACCCTGCACCTTGGCTTGGGTCCGCAGCACCGTCTGGACGATCTTCTCCGTCGACTGGTCGAGGATCTCGTGGTCGTAGGCCTTGAGCCTGATCCTGATCTTCTGCCGGGTCGTGTCGGCCACCATCTGCTCCTCTGAGAATCCCTGTGACGATCTTCTACTTGATGATCTTCGTCACGCGGCCGGAGCCGACGGTCCGTCCACCTTCGCGAATCGCGAAGAGGAGCCCTTCGTCCATGGCGATCGGCTTCTGGAGCTCCACGGTCATCTCGGTGTTGTCGCCAGGCATGACCATCTCCGTGCCCTCGGGCAACGTGATGGACCCGGTGACGTCGGTGGTGCGGAAGTAGAACTGTGGACGGTAGTTGTTGAAGAACGGCTTGTGCCTCCCGCCCTCTTCCTTGGTGAGCACGTAGACGTTCGCCTCGAAGTTGGTGTGGGGAGTGATCGATCCGGGCTTCGCCAGGACCTGGCCGCGCTCCACCTCTTCCTTTTTCGTGCCGCGAAGTAGTGCGCCGATGTTGTCGCCGGCACGTCCCTCGTCGAGGAGCTTGCGGAACATCTCCACCCCGGTGACGACCGTCTTCTGGGTGTTGCGCAGTCCGACGATCTCGATCTCCTCACCCACCTTGACGATGCCCTGCTCCACCTTGCCGGTGACCACGGTGCCCCGGCCGGTGATGGACATGACGTCCTCGATGGGCATGAGGAAGGGCCGGTCGACGGGGCGCTCGGGCTCGGGGATGTAGTCGTCCACCGCCGCCATGAGGTCCATGATCTTGCCCGTCCACTCGGCGTCGCCTTCGAGGGCCTTCAGGGCGCTCACCCGCTGTACGGGGATGTCGTCGCCGGGGAAGTCGTAGAGGCTGAGCAACTCGCGGACCTCGAGCTCGACCAGGTCGAGCAGCTCCTCGTCGTCCACGGCGTCGACTTTGTTGAGGGCGACCACGATGGAGGGCACGCCCACCTGGCGGGCCAGGAGCACGTGCTCACGGGTCTGGGGCATGGGGCCGTCAGCGGCCGACACCACCAGGATGGCCCCGTCGACCTGGGCGGCACCCGTGATCATGTTCTTGATGTAGACGGCGTGGCCCGGCATGTCGACGTGGGCGAAGTGGCGCTTGTCCGTCTCATATTCGACGTGGGCGATGTTGATGGTGATGCCCCGCTGCTTCTCCTCGGGGGCCTTGTCGATCTGCTCGAAGGCGGTGTAAGCCACCTTCG
>DASPVS010000411.1:0-2262 GCA_035622235.1 Acidimicrobiales bacterium
CTGCAAGCGGAGGCGTGCGTCGCTGAGTCACTGAGGAGGTCAGGGCCCAGCCCGACCAACCACTCGACAGTCGGCCGGATCATTTGCCTCGTCAGGCGACCGATCCTCGCGTGGTTCTTGATATCCCGGCCTTCTGCAGAACCGGTGCCGAGACGCCGGCAGCGCGCCAGGCCTTGTAGCCGATGCCCTTTCGGTCTCCGTAAGAGCGGGCAACCTTGATGAAGGCCCTTTCGAGACCGGTCATCTCGTCTGCCGCTCCGATACGGGCGGACTCTGCCTCGAGGTTGGCGCGCTCTTGCAGTAGGTGGAGCCTCGTGAGAGAGTCCGCTTCGAGCAGTCGGTTATTGATCGTCAAGAGTTTTCTCTTGATCGATTCGGGCGTCCGCCTCCTGCCGCGCTTCGGGCGATTCTGCTCGAGACCGTCCAGGTACTTGCGCACGACCCGCCCCTCTTCCCGACCGCGAGCGAGAGCCGCTTTGTGCTCCGAGGACATGGGAGACCGCTTGCGCGTTTTCGCCGTGGCCATCGTTCCCATTATTGCCTCATTCTGCGACCACGGACCATTTGCATTGGCCCTAAGAAGGCCAAATCCAGGCTCCACATATAGTGCGCTTGAAACCCGGAATGGGCATCGCGTATTTGCAGAAATTCGCCAGACCGAACGTTCGTAATGCGCCCGGTACGGTGATGTAGTGGACTCTGACCGACAGCGACCCCCGCCCTCACAGGATCTGAGTCTCCACAGGTCCCTAGGTCTGACCGATGACGAGGCCGCGAGGATCGAAGAGATCCTCGGCCGTGCCCCCAACCACCTCGAGCTCGCCTTGTACGCGGTGATGTGGAGTGAGCACTGCTCCTACAAGTCGTCGCGCATTCACTTGAGGCGGCTTCCCTCGGAAGGCTCGAACGTGTTGGTGGGGCCCGGAGAGAACGCCGGTGTGGTCGACGTAGGCGACGGCGTAGCCGTCGCGATCCGGATCGAGAGCCACAATCATCCTTCCGCTGTGGAGCCGTATCAGGGAGCGGCCACGGGTGTGGGAGGGATATTGAGGGACATCTTCACGATGGGTGCGCGCCCTATTGCTCTAATGGACCCTCTTTTCTTCGGTCCACTCGATGACGCCCGAAATCGGTGGTTGATGGAAGGGGTCGTTGCCGGGATCTCGGGTTACGGGAACTCTGTCGGAGTGCCGACCGTCGGCGGTGAGCTCACCTTCTCTCCCTCGTACTCGCGCAACCCGCTCGTGAACGTGCTGTGCCTCGGCGTGATGCGTAAAGACAACTTGGTTCTTGGAAGGGCTTCCGGCGTGGGAAACCTGGCCGTTCTCCTCGGTGCGACTACGGGGCGTGACGGGATCGGAGGAGTGAGCGTCCTCGCGTCCGCAGGATTCGACGACGACGACGCTGATTCTGCAAAGCGACCGAGTGTCCAAGTGGGGGACCCGTTCGAGGAGAAGCGTCTCATAGAAGCGTGCCTGGAACTTCTGTCAGCCGGACTGGTCGTCGGCATCCAGGACCTCGGAGGAGCGGGATTGGCTTGCGCCACTGCCGAGACCGCGGCGCGAGCGGGCATGGGCATGGATGTCGACGTAACAGCGGTTCCCCGGCGCGAACGGAACATGGAGCCGTTCGAGGTGATGACGTCTGAGAGCCAGGAGCGGATGCTCGCGATCGTCGCTCCGGCGGACCTCGAAAAGGTCGAGGAGGTCTGCCGCCGTTGGGAGGTGCTTGCTTCGGTTGTCGGCAAGGTGACAGAGCCGGCCTCGTCAGGCTCCGAGGCGGGCGCAGCGAGCGGGCGCTTGCGGATCATCGACGGTTTCGGCGGCGAGGTCCTGGCGGACGTGCCCGCCGCGTCTCTTTCGGACGACGCGCCGCTGTATCGGAGGCCCATCTCTCCGCCTGGCGATCTCGACGTCAGGCGAGAGGACGACCCGGCGCTCATCGGGGGCCCGGACGATTGCGGTGCGGACTTGATCGCCATGCTGTGCGATCCCATGTGGGTCTACCGGCAATATGACCATCAGCTGTTCCTCAACACCGTGGGGGCTCCTGGAGGTGACGCTGCGGTGCTGAGGCTTACAGCGCCGGGACTCCCCGAGAGTCGGAGGGGCCTTGCGTTGTCGACCGACTCGAATCCGCTCTGGTGCTCTGTCGACCCGCGCGTCGGAACGGCCAACACGGTGGCGGAGTCGGCGTTGAACGTCGCGTGTGCCGGTGCACGGCCGGTGGCACTCGTCAACTGCCTCAACTTCGGCAACCCGG
>DASPVS010000412.1:0-2409 GCA_035622235.1 Acidimicrobiales bacterium
TCGCCGTGCCGGCGAGCCAGCTTGAACCGACAAGACCTTCTCCTCGACCAGCAAGTCGTGCAGCGTTCATTCGTTCAGTTGACTGTTGAACCGGTTGCCGGTCGCAGAGCGTCTCGATCTGACGCAGGCAGCCCTTTTCTGCATCGACGATCCATAGTGAAGCGAAATCCACACCTGTTTGGGAGACGATCGTCCGCAAGATCTCGCGCCACGGCGGCGAACGGTCAACGTTTGTGCGAAGTAGCTCCCCGAGCGCCGTTAGAAGGCTGATTGCTCTGTCCGTACCGGTCGAGGTCATTCCGTCCACTCCGCGGAGTGGTTCGCCCGCCCTGGAATCCACTGCGGCGCCCGAAGCTCCTTGAGAGTCCCGCTCCCGGTTCGAGGTGCTCACACGCGATCCAAGAGCACGCATTGCCCGGTCGACGAAATACCCTCTCTCACCTGCGCTCCTGTCGAGGCTGAGGCTGCCGACCTAAAGCTCCGGTCCTCTGTGTCGATAAGCACATGGTGCGGGGAGGGGATCACGCGGCGCCCGAGCGCGATCAAGCTTCCGGCCGAACGGAGGAGTCGTCCGCGGTTCGGCTGATTTCCGCGCGCACCGCGGCGGGGAGCGCGAATCATCGATGCAACGGAGCACCGTTGCGCACGGCGCACTGGAGAGTCGGCTCAAACCTGCTTGCAGCGATGCTGATCATGACGCTGGTCCCTGCATGCGGCGCGCTGTTGATTAGGGGCAATCTCGGCAGTGTCGGCCAGGCCCACGCAGCACAGCATACGAGCCGGAAGGGGGGGTATTCCTTCCGAAATCCCGAGCCGATCACAAAGGCGTATCCGGTCTCCCGACAAGGTGTAATTCCTCCGGCGCAACCGAGCGGAAACATCTTGCCGTCGCCCAATTTCCTTCAGATCTGCGACGACGCCCGCTACGACGATTCGTCGACATGCGTGAACGCCACGGTAGAGGCGATCGACAACGCCCGGACCACCGAGGGACTCGCAGGCCTCGTACTTCCCGGCGATTGGTATTGGCTCACGCCAGAGGAACAGATGCTGGTCGCAACGAACCTTGAACGCACGGTGCGCGGGTTAGCGCCGCTGCAAGGACTTGCGATTGCATTGCAACCCAGTTCGGAGGCCGCCGCCGCCGACTCGAGCGATCCGTCTCCTCCGGGAGGCTTTCCGTTCCTCAGTTGGGGCGGGAACTGGGCCGGAGGACTCGGTAATCCGCTCGAGGCGATGTACCTCTGGATGTACGACGACGGGGTCGGATCACCCAACGTCGAGTGCACAGCACCCGGACAGCCCGGTTGCTGGGGGCATCGTGACAACGTCCTTGCTCCGATGAACTGCCAACCGTGTGTGATGGGTGCTGGTTTCGACTCGACGGGGTGGCAAGGCGTTCCTGCCTGGTCAGAATTGTTGGTGGACACGTGGGGAAACCCACCACTCGCGTTTGGCTGGAGCGAGGTTCTGCCTTCCCTGCCCGGGTCTCCCGGAGGAGCGGGACTTCTGGCGCCTGCGGTCGACATCGCGACCACCCGGGATCGTGGTGGGTACTGGTTGGCATCGGCAGACGGAGGTGTGTTCGCTTTTGGCGACGCCGGCTTCTACAACTCGATGGCAGGCATCCCTCTGTCCGCGCCCGTCGTGACCATCGCCGCGACTCCGGACGGCGGTGGGTACTGGCTCGCAGCGTCGGACGGTGGGATCTTCTCGTTCGGAGACGCACGCTTCTACGGGTCGATGGGCGGTCATCACCTCAACCAACCCGTCGTCGGCATGACACCAACTCCCGATGGTCTCGGGTACTGGCTAGTCGCGTCGGACGGAGGGATCTTCTCGTTCGGAGACGCACGCTTCTACGGATCGATGGGTGGTCGTCAGCTGAATCAACCCGTCGTCGGCATGGCGGCGACTCCCGATGGTCACGGGTACTGGCTAGTCGCGTCGGATGGTGGGATCTTTGCCTTTGGCGACGCGGGATTCCACGGATCGATGGGCGGTCATCACCTGAATCAACCCGTCGTCGGCATGACGGCAACTCCCGATGGTCTCGGGTACTGGCTAGTCGCGTCTGACGGAGGGATCTTCTCGTTCGGAGACGCTCCGTTCCGCGGTTCCACGGGCAGTGAGCGTCTGGTCGCACCGGTGGTAGGGATGACTTCGCCGTCAGGGAGCGGTTACTGGCTCATAGCGGCAGACGGTGGGGTGTTCTCGTTCAACGTCCCCTTCCGCGGCTCGATGGGTTGATCGCGGCCGATTTGCGGCCAACGTGCGGCCAATGTGCAGTAGGTGACGACGCCCATAGTTAACATCTGGCGTGTGGACGACCGGGAAATGGCAGATATCGCCCGTCAGCTGGACGTGATAGAGGGAGACCTGTCAGACGTGGAAGTGGCCCTCGGTCGT
>DASPVS010000413.1:0-9187 GCA_035622235.1 Acidimicrobiales bacterium
GGATCATGGTCGCTTCGACCACACCGGCGTGGCAGACCACCACCAGCTCGGACCCGACGTGGCGCTTTGCAAGGCGCTCTACCGCGCCCGACGCGCGGCCTACGAATGAGGCCCAGCTCTCGCCGCCGGGAGCGAGGGGAGCGTGAGGGTCGAGGTCCCAGTCGGGCTCGGGATAACGCGCCAGGAAGCCCTCCCAGCTGAGGCCGTCCGCTTCACCGGGGTGCAGCTCGCACACACCACAGTCTTCAACTAGTCGGAGCGTTCCGTCGCCAACCGCCGGCGAGATGATGGTCGCCGTCTCGCCTGCACGAGGAAGGACACTCGAATAGAGGGCGGTTGCCCCGGCCAATTCGCCCGACCGCTCGAGCCTCGCCTTCAGCAACTCGGCTTGAACGACACCTTTTGGCGTAAGACCGCTGCATCCTTTTCGTCCTCCCACGATTCCCGAGACGCCACAGACAGCCTCACCGTGACGGATCAGTATCACCCGGGTCGAGGTGTCGAACGGCGTACCGGTGGTACGAACGCGAGTCGAGGGAACGTTCAGGCCAGTTCCTCCACGAAACGTTCGAGCTGACGCAGATTCCGGACTTCGAAAACGTCGTCGCAGTGCGTCGCGTACTCGTCGACGATCGAATCTCCCGTTCCCCAGTATGCGCGGGGCTCTGGGTTGAGCCAGTAAACGTGGCGTGCCCTGTGACGGATCTCTTGAAGCACCCATGCTTGGGCGGCGTGGTAGTTGTTCCTCGCATCACCGAGGAGCAGAACGCTCGTTCTAGGAGTTATCTCCTCGCCCCAACGTTCCCAGAAGACCGAGAGCGCGTGGCCGTAGTCCGAATGCCCGTCGACCCACACGACGTCGGCTTCCGTATTGATCCTGTGAACGGCCTGACCAACGTCGTCGACCCGATCGAAGAACCTCGTTACTTCGTCTATTCCGTCTATGAAGACGAAGCTCCGGACCTTCGAGAACTGCGAGCTGATCGCGTGGACTAGGTGCAAGGTGAAACGTGCGAACGAAGCAACGGAGCCGGAGATGTCGGCTATCACGATGATCTCGGGCTTGGCTGGCTTCGGGTAACGGAACTTCGGGTCTACAGGTACACCCCCCGTGGAGAGCGAGTGTCTCATGGTCGAGCGAAAGTCGAGGGGGCCCTTGCGGCCGTGGCGTCTCTTACGAGCGAGGCGCACCGCGAGTTTCCTGGTCAAGGGATGAATCGCCCGGTGAAGGGCCGCCAGCTCGTCGCGCGAGGCGTGCATGAAGTCGATCTCCTCGGGAAGTGGCTTCCGAAGAGATTTGGCCAAAGCTTCGGTTCCCCTATCAGCGACGAGTCGTCGACGGATCTCGTCCTCGATCTCGCGTCGCAACCGATCGATGCGACCCCCGAGCTCGTCGCGAGCGAGGCGTTCCTCCAACGTCGTGAGGTGGCCTTCAGCTGCCTCGGCACGGGCAACGTCCATCAGACGTTCGAGCATCGCATCGAGATCGAGATTTCGAAGTGTCCTGTAGAGGTAGTACGTCCCGCCTACGGGCCGGCCGGGCTCCATGCCCGCGTAACGCGTGACCGCTTGCCGCGCGAGCGCGGCGAGCTGTGCTTCGTTAGCGGTCAGCAACGCTCTGAAGAGCAGCTCGGCGAGCTCCTCGCGAGTGAGGGCTTCGCCGCCCCCTTGCCCCGCAGCGCCTCCCCGCCCTACTTGCTCGGATCTGACTGCGGTGGCGTCGCTCGCTTCATTCTCACCACCCTCGAGGGACTCTTCGCCTTCGATGTCGTATTGCGCCCCCCTCATGGAGAAGAAAACCTCGAAAGCGGTTTCGAACGCCTTCCAGTGCGACGACGACTTCACGAGCGTTGCCGCTAATGCGTACTTGAGAGCGTCGCGGTCTTCGAGAGGTATGTGATGAACCGCCTCGGCGGCGTCGAGGGTCTCGGTGAGCGATACGGGCAGCCCCGCTGCGCGGAGCTCCGACACGAATCCCGTTAGTACGTCGAGCACGTGCGACTTTCAGCCCGCTCAGGCGGACTGCCCCTCGCCAAGGCTCAGTTCCTTGGCCGCGCGCTCGAGATCACTGCGGTACTTGAGGAGGACGTGAAGGGTGTTCTTGGCCTGTTCGGCGTCGACGGACTCGACGCCCAGCAACACGAGGGTCCTCGCCCAGTCGAGCGTCTCCGAAACGGACGGGTATTTCTTGAGCTCCAAAGAGCGCAGCGAACGCACGATCCGCGCAACTTGATCTGCCAGCTCCTCGCTGATCCCGGGAACACGCCTTATGACGATCTCGCGCTCGCGCTCGAGGGACGGGTAGTCGAGATGAAGGTAAAGGCAGCGGCGCTTCAAGGCCTCCGAGAGCTCACGCGTGTTGTTCGAGGTGAGAAATACGAGCGGAATTCGTTCTGCGCGCACCGTTCCGAGCTCTGGAATCGAGACTTGGTACTCGGACAGGATCTCGAGGAGCAGTGCTTCGGTCTCTAGCTCCACGCGGTCGACCTCGTCGACGAGAAGGACGACGGAATCATTGGACCTGATCGCTTCGAGCAGCGGGCGCTCCAGAAGGAAATCCTCCGAGAAGATGTCGTCCTCCAACTCTCGCCATCCTCCGGGCGCAAGTTGCTGAGAGCGCAAATCGGCTCCGCCCGCCAACGGGCCTTCGCTTCCTTGTTCGTCGGCCGCGTCGGATATCACACGCTGGGCCTGGATCCTGAGCAGCTGCTTTTTGTAATTCCACTCGTAGAGAGCCTTCGACTCGTCGAGGCCCTCGTAGCACTGAAGCCTTATGAGCCTGCTATCGGTCACCCTGGCGACGGACTTGGCCAGCTCCGTCTTTCCCGTCCCCGCTGGGCCCTCGACGAGAACGGGCTTTGCGAGTCTGTCGGCGAGATGCACGACGCCGGATATCCCGTCGTCGGCCAGATAGCCGATGCCCGAGAGTCGTTCGCGAACGTCTGCGACCGAATCGAACCGGGCGGCTCCCGGATCGGGAAAGTCCAGAGGACCGGGAACGCTGCTCACGAGCGCACCTGCCCGTCGCCGCGGACGACGTACTTGACACAGGTGAGTGCCTCCAGTCCCATCGGTCCGCGGACGTGCAGTTTCTGCGTCGATATGCCGATCTCCGCCCCGAAGCCGAACTCGCCGCCGTCCACCAGCCGCGTGGACGCGTTCACGACCACGGCCGCAGCGTCGACCTCGCGGGTGAAGGTCTCCGCCGTAGGCAGGTCCGTGGTAACGATCGCTTCGGTGTGACCGGAGCTGTAACGCCTTATGTGTTCGATGGCACCGGCGAGGTCGTCTACGACTGCCACAGCGAGCTTGAGATCGAGGAACTCCGTTCTGAAATCGGATTCCGACGCGAGCGCCACGCCGGGAACAAGCGATCGCGTCGCTGCGTCGCCCACGAGCTCGACCGTAGGTAGGGCTTGGCGCGCCTTCGGTAGGAAGCGCTCGGCGACGTGGCGGTGCACGAGGAGCGTCTCTGTGGCGTTGCAAACACCGGGTCTCGAGGTCTTCGCGTCGACAAGGATCTCGAGAGCCATGTCGAGATCCGCGGAGCGGTCGACGTACAGGTGGCAGTTGCCGTCCCCGTCGATGATGGTCGGAACCGTAGCGTTCTCGCGCACCGATGCGATGAGCGCGGGTCCGCCGCGCGGGATCAAGCAATCGACGAGACCGTCGAGTCGCATGAAATCTACGGCGCCTTCGTGCGTCGTGTCTTCAGCGAGGACGACGCAGTCTTCGGGAAGCCCGACCTTCGACAAAGCGCTTCGAAGCGTCCGGGCGATGACCTTGTTGGAATCGAAGGCGGCGGCCGACCCCCTCAACAGCGCCGAGTTGCCGGCCTTGAGACAGAGCGCTGCGGCGTCGCTCGTCACGTTCGGCCTGTTCTCGTAAATGACACCCACGACTCCCAGCGGCACACGGACACGTTCGATGCGCAGGCCGTTCGGGCGAACCACCCCGTCGACCACGGACCCGACCGGGTCCGTGAGGCCCGATACCGTGAGGAGCCCCTCGATCATCGACCGGACCCGCCCGTCGGTCAGTCGGAGCCGGTCGAGCGCCGTGTCACTTGCGCCGCCTTCTTCCGCCCTTGCGAGATCGACTTGGTTGGCGGCCACGAGCTCCCCCACTCGTTCTTCGAGGAGCTCGGCGGCGAGGCCCAGCGCGTCGTCTTTCACATTGGTGGAGGCGTTCGCGACGACCCGGCTGGCCAATTTGGCCTTTTCAGCTTGGGCGACGATCGGCGAGCGAGTCATGATCCCGGACCTCAAAGCGTAGCGTCGCAGGGACGGTCCACAGCCAACCTGATCGACCAGCCAACCCGATCGACCAGCCAACTCGATCGATCAGGCAACTCGATCGACCAGGCAACCGGATAAACCGGTGACAGTCACGAGAGCACGACGAGATCGTCGCGGTGGACGATCTCGGGCGAGGCCCCAGCGGGGAGCTCGGCGCTGCTCCGGCCGGCCCAGGACGCGATCTTCAGAGCCGACTGCCGAACCAGTCCCTTGGCGAACACGACGCCGTCGGGCCCTTCGAGCTCGACCGCCGCCTCAGCTTCGAACTGACCTTTCACCGAGACGACCCCTGCAGCGAGAAGGGAGGCTTCGCGTTCGACGAGGGCCTTGCGCGCACCCTCGTCGACGACCAACGTGCCGCCGGGCGCGACCGCGAAGGCGATCCAGAGCTTTCGTGCCGGCAGGCGACGGCGCCTCGGGTGAAAGAAGGTTCCTGCTCCCGACGAACCCTCGAGGCTCGCCGCGAGCACCCCGGGGCTCCTCGCGTCCGCGATGACCGTTTCGACTCCCGACCACGCGGCAATCTTCGCAGCGGCGAGTTTCGAGGCCATCCCTCCGCTGCCCACGTGAGTGCCCGAGCCTCCGGCGATCTCTTCGAGCTCATGGTCGATCTCGACGACCTCTTCGATGAGCGACGCCTGGTCGGTGGTACTCGGGTCCGCCGTGAGAAGTCCTGGCGTGTCGGTGAGCAGCACCAACAAGTCGGCTGCTACGAGATGGGCGACGAGCGCAGCGAGCCGGTCGTTGTCCCCGAACCGGATCTCGTCGTCGCTCGTCGCATCGTTCTCGTTCACTACAGGGACGACCCCGAGGTCGATCAACCGCCCAAGGGTGCGGCGCGCGTGGAGGTACTGCTGTCGATGAACGAAGTCGAGAGGTGCGAGCAGGACCTGGCCCACGTGCAGACCGAAACGCGAAAGAGCGTCGTCGTACACGCGCATCAGCCGGTGCTGCCCTATGGCTGAAACGGCTTGCAGGGTGGCGGGGTCGTTTCGTCCGACCGTCTCCTCGAGCGCCGACCAGCCGGCCGCGATCGCGCCTGAGCTCACGACGACGATGGTGTGGCCGCCATCCTTGAGCTCGGCTATCTCGGAACAAAGTTTCTCTATTGCTCGGGCATCTACCCCGCCTGACCTAGAAGTGACCGAAGACGATCCGATCTTCGCTACGACCGTGCGACCCGATTCGGAGCTCACTTCGGGCGACCCTTGCGAGACGTCTTGGCTTTTCCGGATCCCGAGCGCCGCCCTCGTGCGGCCGCGAATTGCCCTTTTGAAGCTTCTTCGTCTTCTCCGATATCGAACTCCGCTTCGTCTTTGTGGTACGTGAACGAGATCGGGCCGAGGTGAACCGTGTCACCTTCTCGCACACCGGAGCGGACGAGCGCTCTTTCGACGCCGAGCCGCCGCAGCCGGTGCTGCACGTAGTCGATTGCCTGATCGTCGGTCAGATCGCTGATCGCCACCGCACGCGTCGCAGCGCGTCCGAGAACCTCCCAGGATCCGTCGTCGTTACGTCGCACCTCGACTCCATCGGCCAACGGTCTATGAACCACGACCGAACCATCCGCCGCCGGCTCCGCTGCACGAGCCCGGGCTACGGACTGCGCGAGCCTTCCGCGCAGCTCTGCGAGCCCTGAGCCCGTGACCGCTGATGTCACCAATTCGAGCTCTTCGCCGTCGATCGCGATGTCAGCTCTCGAACCAACGGTCAGCCGAGGCCGCTCGAGCAACTCCGGGTTGTAGTTGCCCAATTCCGACAGGAGAATCCGTTCCTGCTCGGAAACAGACAAGCCATCCGCGCACGCGGTGTCGAGCATCACGAGAAGGACGCGAGCGCGCTCGACGTGCCGGAGGAATTGGTGGCCGAGCCCACGACCTTCCGCCGCCCCTTCGATCAGGCCCGGCACGTCTGCGATCACGAATTCGGTCTCGTCGCCGCGACGGCCGACACGAACGAAGCCCAGGTTCGGATGCAACGTGGTAAACGGATAGTCGGCGATCTTGGGCTTCGCCGCTGAGAGCCGCGAGATAAGCGTGCTCTTGCCCGAGTTCGGAAAGCCGACGAGCGCAACGTCCGCGAGCAGCTTCAGCTCGAGGTCGAACCACCCCTCCTCTCCGAGCTCTCCCTGCTCGGCGAAGCTCGGCGCACGCCTTCGATTCGTTAGAAACCTGGCGTTGCCGCGTCCGCCTCGACCTCCGCTTGCGGCGAGCCACCGGTCGCCCGCTCGGCTCAAATCCGCTACGAGCCGGCCGTCGAGGGTCTTCACCGTGGTCCCCAGCGGGATCGCGACCTCCAGATCCTCGCCGCGCGCTCCGCTCCGTTGCTTGCCCTGGCCGTGCGTTCCGTTACCCGCGCGACGGTGAGGATGGTCGCGAAAGCCGAGAAGTGACGACTGGTTGTTCGACGCTACGAGCCATACGTCGCCTCCCCTACCTCCGTCCCCACCGTCGGGTCCCCCTTTGGACACGTGAGCTTCCCTGCGAAACGACACGCACCCGGCGCCACCGTCTCCCCCCTTCACGTGTAACTGCGCCTCGTCGACGAAGCTCGGCATGCCGACGCGCTCAGGGCACGAAGTCTGAGAGCAGCCGCGCCAGCTCGAGAGGCGCGTCGCCTTGGACGCTGTGTCCGGCATCTTCGACGTGTTCCACCCTGGCGGTCGCAAGGCGCCGAAGGAGCTCGGCCTCGTCCTCGTCGTCGACCACGGACTGTGCCCGCATTCCTCGAACCAACATCACGGGCACTTCGATCTTCGCGATGACATCCCAAAGGTTTGCCAGATCGTCGAAGGTGCGAGGATCCCCCGTACGAAAGCGCGCGTAGCGCCAGACCCAACTTCCGTCTTCTTGTTGCACTGCGTTGTGCAGTATCCCGCGGCGTAACGAAGAAACGCTTCGTCCCGGGTTGTGCTCGACCGTCCTTTTCAAAATGTCGTCGAAGTTCGCGAAGCTTGCAGGTCCGTTGACGAAGTTCGTGATCGCGGTGGATTTAGCCGGAGTCACCCCCGGGGTCACGTCGACGAGCACGAGCCTCCGCACCAGGTCGGGCCGGAGGCCGGCCAGCGCGATCGAAGACAGACCACCGAGCGACATTCCGACGACCGCTCTTGCGTCAGGAGCCAATTCTTCGATCACAGTGGCGAGGTCGAGTGCGTTGTCCTCGAGAACCGAAGAACCACCGCGCCCACCGTCGGAATGGCCGTGGCCCGGAAGATCGACGGCGACAAGAGCGCGGCCCGTGGCGAGCGCGACGGTGTCCCACGTGTGGGCGTTCTGGGCGCCGCCGTGGACGAGCACCAATTCGGGCGCCGCTTCGCCCCAGACGAGGGCACTGATCCGCCGATCACCGCCGACATCGACGTAACGACGTTCCACGACAGGCTGTGACTCGAAGGGGATCCCGTACTCTTGGGCGTTCTCGTGGAACAGCCCGAACTCGTCGTACTCGATGCGCTCTACGCCTGCCATGGGCCCACGGTATAGGCCGCGGAGACCACGGGCGCGACCTGCACCTGTCGTCGTGCTGCGCTTCGTGGGCTCAGCTCTCGGCTTCCACCACGTCCACGAGCCGGCGACCTTTTCGCGTCGCAAACTTGATCGTCCCCGACGCCGTCGCGAACAAGGTGTCGTCCCCACCGCGTCCCACGTTTCGTCCCGGGTGGAAATGGGTGCCACGCTGGCGAACGATGATGGAACCAGCGGGAACGAACGTTCCGTCGTACACCTTCACACCCAGGCGCTGTGCGTTCGAGTCCCGCCCGTTGCGCGTCGAACCTCCGCCCTTTGTCTTCGACATGCGGTCCTCCTACCGTGTTCCTTCGCCGCTCGGTTACCGGCGTCCGGTACCGAGGGAGATGGACGTGATCTCTACCGTCGAATACCGCTGGCGGTGACCCCAGCGGCGCCTGCTGCGGCTCTTCGGCTTGTACGTGAACCCGCGGATCTTAGGACCCAGCTCTTCGCCGAGCACCCTGGCGTTCACCACTGCACCCTCGAGCTCGCTGCGGGTGGCGAACACCCGCTCGTCATCCACCACCAGAACGGGGTCGAGCTCGACATCGGTTCCTTCAGGGACACCGAGGAGCTCCAGTCGGAGCACCTCGCCCTCCGAGACTCGCTCCTGCTTACCGCCTGATCGGATCACCGCGTACATAGACTCGCCAGTCTACAGGAGCGCCTAGAGCAGCGTCTCGTCGAGAATGATCCCTCGGCCCCCGCACAGCGAGCACGTCGTGGAGAGCGACTCGACCAAGCCTTCGGATATCCGTTTTCTAGTCATCTCCACGAGCCCGAGCTCCGATATGTCGAACACCTGGGTTCTCGTCTTGTCGCGTGCCAGAGCGGCACGCAGTGCCGAGGAGACTTTGTCACGGTTCTCGCGTACTTCCATGTCGATGAAGTCGATCACGATGATCCCGCCGATGTCGCGCAACCTGAGCTGTCGGGCGATCTCCTCTGCCGCTTCCAGGTTGTTCCGATAGACGGTCTCCTCGAGACTCGAGGTTCCCACGTTCTTCCCTGTGTTCACGTCGATCACCGTGAGGGCTTCTGTCCTCTCGATTATGAGTGAGCCTCCCGATGCCAGCCACACTTTCCTGTCGAGAGCCTTGTGCAGTTGCTCGTGCACATGAAACCTCTCGAAGATCGGAAGTTTCTCGGCCACAGGGTCGTAGTACTCGACCCGGTCCACGAGCTCGGGATTCACCTGTTGGACGTAGTCTCGTACCTGCGTGTAAAGGCGTTCATCGTCGATGACGACGCTCCGGTACTCGCGGTTGAGCTCCTCTCTCACGATCCTCACGGCGAGGTCCGGCTCGCGGTAGAGCAGACCGGGCGAGTTCGACTTTCGCGCTTCGGCGTCGATCGCGTTCCATTGAACGACGAGAC
>DASPVS010000414.1:0-6339 GCA_035622235.1 Acidimicrobiales bacterium
GGAGTTCGTAGAGCCGCTCGGAGGTCGAGTCGCACTCCTCATCGATCTCCGAGGGAAAGAAGACGGAACCGAAGGGCCCGAGAGAGCGATCGCAACGGCGGCACGCGTAGGCCTCGAGGCCTTGGAGAGAGGCACCGACGTCGAAGTGCATACGACCTCGGGCGACCGCGAAATGATTCGCGCGTCGGCGGCGGGGACTGGAGCACTGCTGAGGTCCTTGGCCCTTTTGCCAGTCGGCGACCCAAGCGACCGCGCGAACGAAAGGACCGGCCGGCGAACCCGAATGCAGGCCGAGCTCACCAAGCTGGCAGCAGGCGGCTCATCGGGCCCAGTCCTCCTCATATCCGGTGACCGAGATGCGTCGAACGCGATTCCGGAGTCGCTGCGCAACCGCGTCTCCACCTTCGAGGTTTGTTGAAGTCAGATGGAACCTGTGGAAAAACGGACGACACCCTTACTCGCAGAGATCACCCTGTTCTTCGTTTCTCTCGTGGCCACCGAAGGATCTCTCCGAGTGGTCGAACGTCCTCCAGGTGTAATGGTTCTCGGCGTCTTCGGGGCATGCGTTGCCGGTCACGTCGTCACCTCCGCGTCGAGACGCCTCCGAGCACCGGCTCCGGCTCCGGTCGCGTGGGGGTTGGTCGGCGTGGCGATCACCACCACGTGGATTCTCGTTCCGCGTTCGACCTGGTGGGGCGTCCCAACTGTCTCGACGGCTCGTGCGCTCGGTACGCGACTACACCAGGCCGCCCAAGTTCTCGGCTCACGACCCACCCCGTTGCCCGCAGACCGTGGTGTGGTGCTCGTGTTCGTGGCCCTCGCGGGAGCGGTCGCCGTCGCCGGGCGCGCCCTGTACGCGCTGGCGCAAACTCCGAAGCGGCGCCGTTCGCGATACCTACTGGTGCTCGCGCCCTCGTTCGTCCTGTTTTTCTACACGTCGTTGTTCAGCTCGGATCGTGGACGACTGATCGCGACGCTCTCGTATCTCGTTGTTTCTTTGGCATTTGTAGCGGCTGCCGAGGCAGCGTTCGGCACAGCTTCGAGTGATCGTTGGGCGATCTTCGGGCGGGGAATGGCGCTTGGAGCCCTGTCGGTTTTCGCAGCGCTGGCAGCGACAGTCGTCCCTGCCGTGGCGAACACCAATCTCCGGATCTTCGTTCACACTTACGGTTCGGGTGGCGGCAGCGTCTCGAGCAACGCGGGCACGCAATCCATCGATGGGCTGGCGCTCATAGACGACTTGGGAGCGGTCGAGACTTCGCAATCCGATTCGATCGCTTTCATATCGACTTCGCCTTTTCCGACTTTCTGGCAGGTCGGGTCCCTCACCTCTTTCGACGGAGTCCGATGGAAACCCGACGCGATGACGGCCGCTTTCGCCACTTCGCGTTTTCCGAATGCCCGCACCCCCTCTGTACCTGTCTTGGCACAGCCGTCGTCATCGCTGTTCAGCGCAACCGTCGGGCTGCAGCAGCTCCACTCTTGGTTGTTACCCGCGCCGCCCGGTACCACCCTGGTCGAACCCGACTCGAGTGACGGCCCTTTGAGGTCACCAGTCATCTCTCCGGCCGTGGGCGTGGTCCTCGCAGCAAACGCTTCGACGGATTCTCGCCTCAGGTACCGGGTGATCGCCGCAACGCCCTACACCCAGGACGACCTCGACGCACTCGCAGCGTCGGGCACCTCGACGACAGTGCTATATCCGCCGGCCAGCACGCTGGAGCCGTATCTGTCGCTCCCCCCCGTCCCGAGCTCGGTAGTGCAGCTCGCGCACCGGATCGTCTCGCGCTCGGCGAACCCCGCGGCCGAAGTCCTCGCGCTCGAGAACTGGTTCACATCCGGGTCTTTCAGGTACACGCTCGACCCCCCAGCACCAGCGGGTCACGATCCGCTCACGACGTTTCTCTTCGACACGAAGGCAGGGTTCTGCCAGCAGTTCGCAGGCGCGTACGCGGTGCTCGCTCGGATAGACGGGCTTCCGACGCGAGTGGCTGTCGGGTTCACGCCCGGGCGGCCGGTTGGCGACGACACTTACATGGTGTCCGCCATCGACGCGCACGTGTGGCCGCAGGTGTATCTCGGCCCGTCGGTGGGCTGGTTGTCGGTAGATCCCACCCCAGGTGACGGATCGGGGGTCGGGTCCACTCCCGGACCCCTGCCCCCACCGAGCAAAACCGGCCAGAACAAACGAGCTCACATAGGGCTGGGCTCGAGTTCGAGCACGATTCCCGGGACCCCTCCCACGACCGCTCCCCCCTCGCTCGCCCCCAGGTCGGCGCAATCCGGTCACGGTGCGACATCCCGAGGCGGCGAGCTCACCGTCGTCATTGCCCTCGTATGCGCTTCGGTCGTCCTGTTCGCGTTCATCTTCCTCGTCGTCTTTAGGCGCAGAAGACGCGAAGCCCCGGTTCGACCGCATACGCGCGTGCCGGCACACGACAAACGCTCCCGTGGCAGGCGGTCGACTCTGTCGACCAACGATGCTGACCTCTTGCGAGCATGGAGGAAGGCAGCAGGCAGTTTCGAACGCGCAGGCCTTGGGAGGTGGTCGAGCGAGTCACCCACCGAGCATGCAGGCCGGGTCCGCGTCTGCTTGGGCGGTCACCACAACTCCGCCGTCGATTCGTACGACGTGCTTGCCCGCATGGCTTCGCGGGCCGGTTACTCGGACCAAACGTGCACTGACTCCGAACTCGAGCACGGACGCGCTCTGGCACGTAACGTGAGCGCGGAGCTCCGTAGCAGGCGCGGTAGATCGCAACCCCCCTCCGAGCAACCCGCTTCGTCGACCACGTGTTGAGTACCGACCGCGCATTGAGTGCCGACCGCGCATCGAGCGCCGAACGTGGCCCTGGTTCAGAGTCTCGTAGGGGACCCGCAGTCGCACTTACGATCGCCGGGTCTGACTCAGGTGGAGGAGCGGGTCTTCAAGCCGACCTCAGGACTTTCGCTGCGCACCGCGTGTTCGGGACCTGCGCCGTCACGGCGATAACGGCGCAGCACACGAGCGCCGTGTTGGCGGTGGAGCCGATCGATCCACGTTTGGTCGACTTGCAGATCACGGCAGTACTCGACGACCTTCCCGTGGCAGCGGTGAAGACGGGGATGCTCGCCACGACCGAGACGGTCCGTAGCGTCGCCCGCCGCGCCGCGGCGGGCGATCTTCCGCATCTAGTCGTAGACCCGGTCCTCTTTGCATCGACCGGCAGACCTCTGCTCGAAAGCGAAGGGCCACGAACTTACGTTGACGAACTGATCCCTCACGCTCTGGTTGTAACGCCGAATCTCCGCGAGGCTCAAGCCCTCACCGGCATCGGCATCGACAACGTCGAGCACATGATCGATGCAGCCAAGAAGTTGGCGGATTTGGGAGCGACCACGGTCGTCGTAAAAGGAGGTCATCTCGGGGGCGACAGCGCGCCGGACGTGGTCGTACACGAAGGCGAAGTGACCCTTCTCGAGGTTGCTCGGATCGAAACCGTCAACGACCACGGGACCGGATGCACGCTCTCGGCCTCCATCGCAGCACAGTTAGCGCTCGGTGAAGAACCCTCCGGCGCCGTACGAAACGCAAAAAACTACGTTACCGACGCGATCAGAGGAGCCGTCGATTGGAGCCTGGGCTCCGGACGGGGGCCACTCGATCAGCTCGGCTGGAGCCTCGACTAGTAGTACCAACCCCGTCTGCCCACGACACCGTCGTCAGCCCAAAAAGTCGTCTCGGTGTTTCGCTGACCGGCACCCAGCACGACCAACTGCAACTCCATTTTTTCTTGGCGATCTGACTTCCGGCGAAAGCGGTGCTTCAAGCGCGAGAACCTCATGACCTACCGAGCATTGCGGGCTCGACTCCCATCTGGTCGACTCCCATCTGGTCGACTCCCGTCTGCTTGACTCCCATGTGGTCGACGCCCATGTGCTCGACTCCTACGTCCCACTCCAAGGATGGTGTCACACCCGTCTTCTCGCGCCCGTGCGGACCACTGGTCAGGCTCGAAGCGCACGGCGGTTCGGTGTCAAAGAGACGGATTCACTGTCCAAACGAGGTGTGCAAAGACGGGTGACAAGCAGAACGATCACAACTCTGGGCAAGCTGCTACCAGGTCCGCATAGCCTGTGTTCGTGCCGATTCCGAGGGCGCTTGTGCTTGGTTCCGCACGGGTAGACCCCCTGGCCTCGAGCCATTCATCCCACTCTGAGCGCGGCGTCGAGCGCTAGCTGTGCATCCTCCGTCTCCCTTGCTCGGCAGGAACACGGAGATCGAAGTCCTCACCGGCCTCGTCACCAGCGTTAGAGGCGGTCGGAGCGAGGTGCTCATTCTCCGCGGCGAGTCAGGGATCGGGAAAACGGCGCTGCTCGATCACTTGGTTGCCGAGGCTTCCGGATTCAGGGTCGCGCGCGCGGTCGGTGTCGAATCCGAAATGGAGCTTCCGTTCGCCGGGCTCCACGAGCTGTGTGTTCCATTGCTCGACAGGATGGATCGCCTCGCCGACCACCAGCGCGAAGCTCTCGGAATTGCGCTCGGACTCGAAAGCGGATCGGGTACCGACCGGTTCCTCGTGGCCGTCGCTGCACTGGGGCTCTTCTCCGAAGCCTCCGACGACAGGCCTCTTCTGTGCGTCGTCGACGACGCCCACTGGCTCGACACGGCTTCTGCCCAGGTCCTCGGGTTCGTGGGTCGGCGACTGCTCGCGGAGTCGATTGCGCTCGTGTTCGCGGCTCGAGCTCCGGTGGCTTCGCCGGACCCGCTGTCCGGTCTCTCCGAGTTGTACATCGAAGGTCTGAGCGATGAGGCTGCCCGTGCGCTGCTTGCAACTGTGACCTCCGGCCCCATCGACGAAAGCGTTCGGGCACGGATAATCGAGGAAACACACGGAAACCCCCTTGCTCTCATGGAGCTGAGCAAAGGTCTGGACGCAGTCGAGCTCGCGGGTGGGTTCGCGCTTCCCGTCGGCGGCGACCTCCCGAAGCGCCTGAAGGATCAATACGTGAGTCGGATTCGCGAGATGACGCCCGACGCTCAGCGATTGATCCTCCTCGCGGCCGCTGACCCAGTGGGGGATTCCAGCCTCGTTCTCAGAGCCGCAAGGTCACTCGGCCTCGGCGGCGGGGCTCTCGACCTTCCCGCCGTCAACACTCTGCTCGACATAGGTGTGAACGTCCGATTTCGGCACCCTCTCATCCGCTCGGCGGCCTATCACTCAGCGACGATCGAGGATCGACGAGCAGCGCACAGAGCGTTGGCGGCCGCAACCGACCCTGAGGCCGACGCCGACCGCCGAGCTTGGCACCGTGCACAAGCTGCATTTCGACCCCGATGAGTCGGTGGCCGAAGAGCTCATCAATTCGGCAGGCCGCGCTGAACGCCGAGGTGGAGTCGCAGCCGCTGCCGCATTCTTGGAACGAGCCGTCGCAATGACGCCTGATTCGAGCGAGCGCGCCTCGCGCGCGCTCGACGCGGCCACGGCGAAGTACGCGGCTGCGGACTTCGATTCGGTGCTCGCCCTTTTGGCCATAGCGGAAGTAGGCCCGCTCGGAGAGACCGGCGACGCGCACGTCGAGCGCATGCGGGCTCAGGTCGCGTTCGCGCTCAGAAGAGGAAGCGATGCTCCGCCGCTCCTCTTACGCGCCGCCCAACGCCTCGACGGGCTGGACGAGGAGCTCGCGCGCCAGACGTACCTCGAGGCGCTCGTGGCTTGCATCTACGCCGGACGGTTTGCCAACGACGAGGACATTGCGAATATCGCAAGTGCCGCGCGATCTGTCTTGTGCGATATTTCCGCGTCCGGACCAGATTCGGCTACCCACTTGCAACTTCTGTTCCCCGGATTGGCCCTGCGCATGACCGACGGGTACGTGCGGGCTGCTCCCCTCCTCAAGGAGGCGCTTCGTCGATACCGCAGCCGACCGCACGAGTTGGACTGGCTATGTGTTTCCTACGACCTGGTCGCGATGGACCTGTGGGACGACGAAGCGTGGTTCGAGCTCGCCGAGGGCCAAGTGCGACTCGCACGAGCGAGTGGGACTTTCAGCTGGCTTCCGTTCGCGCTCGACTATCTAGCCGAACATCAGATCCAGGCGGGCGAGCTCACGCGCGCGGCCGCACTCTTGACCGAGAGCGAAAACATCGATCCGCGAGCAAGAGAAGCGACTCTCCCGTACGTGCCACTCATCCTCGCGGCCTGGCGAGGAGACACCACCACCGCGAACGCGCTATCCGAGCGGATGGCTAACGGGTCTTCGTCGCGCGGAGAAGGGGCTGCTCTGACATACGCAGACTATGCAAGAGCCGTCCTTTACAACGGATTGGGCAAATACGACCTGGCCGCCGAAGCCGCG
>DASPVS010000415.1:0-4677 GCA_035622235.1 Acidimicrobiales bacterium
TATGGCGATGTCGCTCCGCAAC
The DNA here is from genome assembly GCA_035622235.1 of Acidimicrobiales bacterium. Taxonomy (GTDB): domain Bacteria; phylum Actinomycetota; class Acidimicrobiia; order Acidimicrobiales; family UBA8190; genus DASPVS01. The sequence goes on from DASPVS010000415.1 coordinate 23, forward strand.
GTCGGCCAAGGAATAGCGGTGGTGCAGTCCTGGAACACGGGTGCTGTTCCGCCGTTCGACGGGAGCAGGGCGCAGTGGATGCGCCCGTCGTTGGAAGAGTTCCGCCCGCAGAGCAGAGACCTATATGTTCCCTCAGGGGATGTCAGCTTTTGGCAGGCAGCCGTCCGCGACCGAAGCGACAAGGACTGGAGCCGGCTCCACCAGACACTTGCGGCACGAGACCTCATGTTCATCGACGTCCTCTATACCGACCACGAGGGCGATCAGCGAACGATCAGTCGCTTCATGATCTCACCGATCGGAGAAGACGAACCCGACTGGTTCTGCAATGTCGTTCGACATTGGAACTTGGACCGCCCCGACCCCCGCGAGTAAAGGCGCAGATCCGGCGGATCCAGAGTCGGTCAGAGTCCGCGTGATATCGAGCTGGGACCCGTGGACCCGTGTCGGGGTCGATCCCTTGACACTCGTGCGGAACATCTCTCTTCGAACACCCGAATAGTCGTTCAAGGCGTTGTGCATGGTGCAACGGTTGTCCCAGATCGCAAGTGTGCGTGGCGCCCATCGAAACCTACACGTCAGGTTTTCGTTCGTAGCGTGTCGGTAGACATGCCCTAGAAGGGCCTCTGATTCGACAGGGCTCCATCCTTCGATTCTCGTCGTGTACACCGGGTTCACGTAGAGAGCCGGCCTCTTCGTCACCGGATGCTCGATGACTGCGGGGTGAGATTGCTCTCTGTACGCGTCGGGCGAAGGTGCGATTGCCATGGACGTGAGGTCTTTCACTTGGTCGAGAAACCCACCCGATCCGTATGCCATCCCCGCGGAATGCACCACCCGCAAACCGGAGAGGGCTTCTCTCAATCCTCGCGACAGCAATTCATACGCCATGTACTGGTTGGACCAGATCGTGTCCCCACCAAACTGAGGGACTTCGTATGCATGAAGGAGCGTGTAGGAAGGCGGTTCGGCAAGGTAGCTCAAATCGCTATGCCAGGCGTTCGCGAAGTTGAGTTGGTCATCAGGCTCCTTTATGACCCTGATCACGTACGGACGGTCCTCGAGTGGTTTCACAAAGGGCGTTGTGTCCCGTCCGCCGAGCAGATCCGTTATTCGTTCCAGGTCGTCGAGGTCCATCTCTTGCTCGGGCAAGAAGACGACGAGGTGATCTGCGAGTGCCTTTCGAAGGCCCTCGAGTTGCTCGACGTCTGTCACCTCGCTGAGATCGATCCCACTTACGATCGCCCCGAGAGCGCCTGCCACAGGTGTGACTTCGACTGACCTCATGGGTCCATTCTCATGCTTTTTCAACCCTGATCGCGAGTTCGAGTGCGGGGATCAACTCGAGTTCGACCGCGAGCGTCTGCTCCATCACGTAGTCCCTGTGCTTCTCGATTGCTGAACGAACCTCTTCCGGTCCCGAAATCACGAGAACGATGCGGTCGGTGATGTGGAGACCCTTCTCACGTCTCTCGGATTGGACGCTGCGCACGACGTCGCGCGCAATGCCCTCCTGCTCGAGGTCCGGTGTCAAATCAGTGTCGAGGACTATCACCCCACGGTCCCGCGGCAGTGTCCTTCCGCGCTCCTCGTCGACGGGGCGCAGGACCAGTTCGTATTCGCCGGGCTCGAGCGCGATCCCCGCGGCGACGACGCCGGCATCGCTCTGGAGCCAGTCGCCGCGCTTGAGAGCCGTGATCACCTTTTGGGTGTCAGGACCGAGGCGAGGCCCGATAGCAGCGGGAACCGGAGTTACGATCTCCTCGGCGACGTCTTCCACCGTCGTCCTGAGCTCGACGTCCTTCACGTTCACCTCGTCACGGATCAGGTCCGTGAAAGCGGCGAGGCGACCCGAGTCGGGCGAAGCCACCACCAGTCTCGAAAGCGGGAGCCGTGCCCTCCGGCCGCTCGCCTTGCGCACTGCGTGAGCAGCAGAGCAGACGTCTCGGACCAGGTCCATCGAATCGACCAGATCTCGATCTATTGGTAGCTCTTCGGCGAGCGGCCAGTCGGCGAGATGGACGCTCCGCTCGCCGGTCAGGTCCCTATAGATGGACTCGGTGAGCAGCGGGAGCAAGGGCGCTGCCACACGGCACAAGGTTTCGAGGACGGTGGTGAGCGTGTCGTACGCGTCGATCTTGTCGACCAGTTCGGCGTCGGGGTGTGGAACGTCGCCCGTCGCTTCTGCAGGAAGCGAGGGGCCATTTTCTTCGGGAGGTGCTGCGTCGTCAGGTGTGGCGGAACGCCAAAATCGGGTCCTGCTTCTCCGGATGTACCAATTGTTGAGCGCGTCAAGGAATGCGGTGATCGAGGAGCACGCGCCGAACAGGTCATACGAGTCGAGTTGGGAAGTCACTTCCTCCACCAACGAGGCAGTTTTTGCGAGGGCGTATCGATCCAGTACTCCGCGCTGATCGGTTCTTCGCTTTCCGCGGATTCCGTCTGCGTTTGCATAGAGGGTGAAGAAGTACCAGGCGCTCCAAATCGGGTTGAGGACTTGGAGCACGACATCCTCCATGCCCTTCGCGTGGACGACGAGATCCTGTCCTCGAAGTACGGGAGACGAAAGGAGGAACCAACGCATGGCATCGGCACCCCACATGTCGAAAACCATGTCTGGCTCCGGATAGTTCCCGAGCCGTTTCGACATCTTGCGCCCGTCGTCGCCGAGCACGATTCCATGTGCCACGCAGTGCTGGAACGGCGGACAGTCAAAGAGCGCTGTCGACAAGACGTGCAGCGTGTAGAACCATCCCCTCGTCTGTCCGACGTATTCGACGATGAAGTCTGCGGGAAAGTGAGATTCGAACCATTCGGATCGCTCAAAGGGATAGTGGACCTGAGCGAACGGCATCGAGCCGGACTCGAACCAGCAGTCGAGGACGTCTTCCACTCGTCTCATCGTTGAACGTCCGGTCGGATCGTCCGGGTTCGGGCGAGTGAGCTCGTCCACCGCAGGTCGGTGGAGATCATCCGGACGAATTCCGAAATCCCTCTCTATTTCGTCCAGGCTTCCGTACACATCGATGCGCGGGTAGGCGGCATCGTCGCTCTTCCATACAGGTATGGGCGCACCCCAGAACCGGTTGCGACTGATCGACCAGTCGCGGGCGCCTTCGAGCCATTTTCCGAAGGCTCCGTCGCGGACGTGTTCAGGGACCCAGTCGATTTGCTCGTTCAGCTCGACCATCCGGTCCTTTATCGTCGTCACAGAGACGAACCAGGAGCTGACCGCCTTGTAGATGAGCGGGGTGTCGGTCCGCCAACAGTGAGGGTAGCTGTGGGTGTACAGCTCGTAACCGACGAGGGCCCCCATGTCGTCGAGATCCTCGACGATCTGTTGGTTGGCGTCGAAAACCTGAGTGCCCGAGTAGCGTTCGACGTCGCTCGTGAAGCGCCCCTGACTGTCGACGGGGCAGACCAGCTCGATCCCGGCCACTTGACATGCCTCGTAGTCGTCTTCACCGAATCCCGGAGCCAAGTGGACTATCCCGGTTCCTTCATCGGTCGCCACGAACTGCGCGCCGAGCACCACGAAGGACCTGGGGTGACCCGCGAAGAAGTCGAAGAGCGGGCGATAAGTGCGTCCGATCAGTCGCGAACCAAGAACGCTTTGCACCAAAGGCGAATCTGTTAGGACGTCTTCGAGCGCGTCGACCCGATCGTGTGCGAGCGCGGTCAGCTTCCCGTCGATGTCGAAGATGTCGTAGCTGATGTCGGGCCCGACCGCCAGGGCGAGATTCGACGGGAGTGTCCAAGGGGTAGTCGTCCACACGAGCAGACGAAGAGGGCCAGCCGCGAGATCAGGCTCGAGGGTCCCAGGCTCGGGGTCGAGGTCGAAACCGACGGTGACGGCTGGGTCTCCTCGAGGCCTGTACGCGTCGTCCTGGCGCGTTTCGAAATTGGAGAGCGGGGTCTCGCATTCCCAACAGAAAGGAAGTACTCGCTCTCCTTCGTAGACCAGACCCTTCTCCCAGAGCTGTTTGAAGGCCCATAGGACACTCTCCATGTAGGAAAGGTCCATCGTCTTGTAGTCGTTGGCGAAATCCACCCACCGCGCCTGGCGGGTCACGTATCGCTCCCACGAATCGGTGGTTCTGAGGACAAGAGTGCGGCAGTAGGAGTTGAAGCTCTCGATTCCGTAGTCCACGATTCCGGCACGGCCCGACACCTCGAGCTCTTTCTCTGCTTCCATCTCCGCAGGAAGGCCGTGGCAGTCCCATCCGAAACGGCGTTCGACTCGATGTCCCCTCATCGTCTGGTACCTGGGCACGGCGTCCTTGACGAAACCAGTGAGCAGGTGACCGTAGTGCGGCAGCCCGTTCGCAAAAGGAGGCCCGTCGTAGAACACGAATTCGTTGGTACCTCCGACCCGCCCCTTCACGGAGGCACGGAAGGTTTGGTCGCGCTCCCAGAAATCCAAGATCGCCAGCTCCAGCTCCGAGTAACTGGGACGCTGAGCGATATCAGGGTACGGAGCCTCGACGCGGCGGGACGGGCACATGCCGAACAGAGTATTGCCGGGGCGAACTTGCCCGAACGACCCACCGGGCGCGACGGCGCCGATCCCGACAGGCTCTAGCAGTTGCGGCCTGGGAGATGCTCGCGGAGTGGACCCGGGAGATGCTCGCGGAGTGGACCCGGGAGATGCTCGC
>DASPVS010000416.1:0-13455 GCA_035622235.1 Acidimicrobiales bacterium
CACGATGCAACACATCATTTGCCACGTACCAGGGTGCGAACCTTTGACCAACACCATCGGGCTGGTCGACCACGGGCAGCCGGAGTTCGTCGTCTCTTCGGTCTGCGGTCAGAGCGCGGCCATCGCGTTGTCTTCCCTCGCTGGAGACGTTCTCGACGGGCGAAGATTCGAGCCGTCGTCGGAGTTCGATCTGCTCGGGCTGAGGGTACGGCTTGCGCTGGTCGATCGCCGACATTGGCAGACAGGAAAATTCGGAGTCTGGGTCGACTACTACCGGTCGATTGGGAATCACAGGCGCCCTCGCGCCTTGCAAGTCTTGCCAGTCCCGGAGAAGTGGCCAAACGAGGCACGCGCGATGGGTCGAGCTTGGTGCGAAAGGCAAGAGCGGCTCGACATACCTCCATTCACACGCGGAAATCGCCGGACGAAACAGCCGAAAAGGCGGTCGACAGAAAATTGAGAGAGGTGTGCAGCTCGTCAGGAGGGTGGCCAGCCCGCCGACCTGAGTGAGCGTTCGACTTCCTGTTCGAAGATCAACATCACGGCTCTTGTTGCGATGGGACGGAACGCGTCGATCGCTTTCGAGAGCTCGACGGGATCGAGCTCACGGCCGAATCCATGGCCTGCGCGTTGCATGAGCAATCGAACGACCTCGTCCACGCCGGACGCGAGATGGCGGCGAATCACACTTGCTGCCTCGAACGACGTGTCAGGGTCGATGCCGGCGTCGTCGAGCTCTCGGACCATGTCGAGCAGCTCCGGACTCGGAATGTGGAAACGTCCTTTCGCACCGCGGGTCACCAACCCCGTCTCGATGAATTGGTCAAGCATCTCCATTCGCGACTTCCCGAGGTGGGCGGCGAGCTCGGACGCAGTCAGATCGGCGGGACGATCCTGCAGCCATGGAACGGCCAAACGCTCGGTCAAGCCGAGCCATTCGACGACGGAGAGATTGCCGCGAGCAGTCCGCTGGACGAGGTCGCGAATTAGTCCGAGGCTGAGCCCCCGCGCTTGGAGCTCCGAGATCAGCTGAAGTCGTTCCAAGTGGTCTGCGTCGTAGAGCGCGACCCGGCCGCGCCTCTCCGGAGGGGGAAGGGCCCCCTCTGACTGGTAGTAGCGAATCGTCCTGCTCGGCACCCCGCTCCGAGCCGCAAGGTCGTCGATGGTAAAAGTCGTGGGTCCTTCGCCTTCGACCTCGTGTTCCTTGATCCGTGCCACTGACCTTCATCCCGTCAACGCGTCGTGGGTCGCTGCCTCGTGACTTCATCGGATTCGTTCGGGGGCCATCCCGCCGCCCTCAACGAACGCTCTACTTCCTGCTCAAAGATTAGGAGCACCGCCCGGGTCGCGGCTGGCTTGAACGCGTCGATTGCGGCCATCAGCTCTGTGGCCTCGTGCTGGCGGCCGAAGCCTTGCCCGGCTCGCTCGATGATGAGCGTGACAACCTCGTCGATGCCGGCGGCGAGATGGCGTCGGATCGCCGATGCCGACTCGATCGAAGTTTGTGGGTCTATGCCTACCGCATCGAGCTCTCCCAGCATGTCGAGCAGGGCCGGGCTTGAGACGTGGAAGCACCCGCCTGGCATACGTGTGACGACGCCGGTTTCGATCAGGCGGTCGAGAACCTCGAGTCCCGATTGCCCCAGCCGCTGCGAGAGGTCCGTTTGACTCAATTCCTCGGACTGGTCTTCCGACCATGGGATCGCCAGTCGTTCTGTGAGTCCGAGCCATTCGACAACGGAGAGATTGCCCGGGGCGGTTCGCCTTATCAGGTCGCTGATCAGCCCGAGGCTGAGGCCTCGCGTCTGAAGCTCCGAGATCAGCCTGAGGCGATCAAGATGGTCGTCGTCGTAGAGGGCAACGCGCCCACGACGCTCGGGCGCCCGTAGCGCGCCCTCAGATTGGTAGTAACGAATAGTTCTGCTCGGAACCCCGCTTTGCGCCGAGAGCTGGTCGATCGTATAAAGCGTCGGATCTCGCGATTTCTCGTCGGTCGCCGGCGCCACTGTCTTCCCCTCTAGTTCCTTCCGTATTGTTCGAGCGTATTGACTGATCACTGAGCCAGTGGGAATGGTCCAGTCCGAGTGTGACAGTGCATTCTGGACCAACCGAGGTCCGAGCGGACAATCGGCTGCCGCGGTCCTGAACGTTTCCTGTGAGGGCGCGGTCACAATCCGGCTTCGTGCCATCTAGCCTGTTCGAGTTGGCTCTGGGCGTGAAGCTGCACACCGCCCGGCGGAGGAGGTTCTGGATCGGTGAGGAGAGGGACCGATGGTGCTGAACCGTCCAACACCGAACCATCCAAGGCCGAACCATCCAAGGCCGAACCACTCGGAGGCAGCGCCTTAAAGCCCCCCTCGAACCGGAGGGGGCGGTGGATCGCCGCCTCGGTCGTCGTCGGAGTCGTGGTAGTGGGGGCGGTGGGGGCCACAGCGATCGTCCATCACCAGGTGGGCGCGTCGGGAACGGATGGATCTTCCGACCCGGCGGCGAACACGAAGCTCATCGCTCGACTCGCGGACGCTGTCAAGACCGATCCGCTCAACGGAAGCACTGGAATCGCGCTCGACGCACCGATCAGCGTGACGACATCGATCGGACACCTGGTGTCCGTTCAGGTTGCGCCCATCGGGGGCCAGGAGCTGACCGGAACGCTCGACGCACACTCGACTCAGTGGACCGAGTCGGGAGCATTAGCTGCGTCGACCCTCTACCAAGTTCGCACGGTGGTGAAGTCTCGTTCGGGTCTGACCACCACGGCCATCTCCTCGTTCACGACCCTCACGCCCGCTTCGTGGGTCAGCGCAAGCCTCTGGCCCGACGACGGTCTCACCGTGGGCGTCGGTCAACCCATCGTCTTGAAGTTCACTCAGCCGATCACCAGCCTCGCTGCACGGCAGACACTTCTCTCGCATCTGAGCCTGTCGTTGTCGGACCCGGTGCCGGTCGGCGCATATTGGTTCTCGGAAACAGAGATGCACCTGAGGCCGGAGAACTACTGGCCTGTGGGTGAGCAGATCTTCATGGCCGAGAATCTGAACGGATGGGACGCTACCGGTGGATTGTGGGGTCAAGGCATCGTGACAGTTCGGTTTGCTATCGGTAATTCCCACATCTCTACGGCGAATTTGTCCACCGACGAGATGACCGTGACCAACAACGGTCAGGTCGTTGCCACGTACCCCATCAGTGGCGGACGGCCGGAGTACCCGACCATGGACGGGGTGCATATCGTGCTCGACACGGAGCCCCAGGTGCAGATGATCTCGTCGACTGTGGGAATTCCCGTCAATTCGCCCGACGGCTACGACGAAACGGTGTACTGGGACGTTCACATCTCCGACAGCGGGGAGTACGTACACGCCGCTCCCTGGTCGGTGTCGGATCAAGGCGTGACGAACGTCTCCCATGGGTGCATAAACATAAGCACTGCGAATGCACAGCAGTTCTATGGCTTCAGTCAGATAGGCGACATTGTTGACGTGGTGGGTGGCCCGAGGCCGCCAGCCCCGGGGGACCACGGGGTGATGGACTGGACGACGCCCTGGTCGGACTTCACTCCGATCACCGTATTGCCGCTCAACCCGCCTGCTTCGACGACAACGACCACAACACCGCCCTCCGCCACGACAACGTCTCCGTCGAGCTCGTCCTACACGCAGTAAGAACAGCACGTTCTGGCGGCATGGAGAAGCTCATTCGACGAAGCTGAACAGGAAGAGTTGGGTGGCGTACGCGATCAGCCGGGGCGTCGAAGAAGCGTTCTCACCGCAGTCCCAAAGTGCAATGTCTGCGGACGCATAACCGTGGCCGGCGTAGCGTGCGCGGTTGTGGGCCAGAACCCACGGTGAACGCCACTTATCAAGAAGGTGCACCGTCAGATCGATGCTCGGTGCGAACCACGTGCGCTTCTGGTGCCCCAATTTCTCTCCGACCGCTCCGGGCATCGTGTCCGCAATGACAATGAGAGCGAGCGGGTCGAGCTCACCGTCGTCGAGCACGGGTGGATCGTCGAACCTGTTCCACACCGCCGTCTCCGCGCGATCCGGCACGTACTCGACCCAGGGTGGATGTCCGAGCACAGCACGACCTTCGAGTCGCTTGGCGAAGAACGGGTGTTGGCGCGGCGTTTCGATCCCTTCCGGTGGTGGATCACGGAAAGAGGGGCAATCGCGGGGATCGGGTATCTCTTGCGGCGGTGTCAGGTCGGTGAACGAGAAGCCCTTTCGCTCTGATCCGAACACGCAGCTCGTCACGTGTCCGTGAGCAGAACCGGGGTTTCTCACCTGTGCGCGCAACTGCGACATCGACCGGCCGCGGCGCAAGACCTCGACGTCGATGTCGAGGTCACCATGACTCACCTGACCTACAAATGTCGTGTGCAGAGTCCGCGGTAGCTGGTCGGGGTGGTTCAGCTCGGCTTCCATGGCGCGCACGGCCGTGGCGCTCAAGACACCTCCTTGAGGAAGGGGCCGCAAGTTCCACGTGTCGTCCAGCTCACCCCGGTATCGCCCGCCGCCTAGAGCCCGCACTGTCGTCGCATCGGCGAACGGGTTGCCCACGGCGGCAGCCTGGGTGCGAGGGAGGAGCTGTGTCAATTGCGAACCCGTCTGCCTTCGAAATCGGGAATTCGCCGATCCGGTCTCGATCCGCTGCCGGCACGTTCGTGGAGCTGCTCAGGCGTCTCGGCCGCCAAGGGTCACTCAAGCATCGCCGTTCACGATTCGTCGCTGCGTGGTCGCAATCGATCGGCCCACGGCGCGCGGATCGTCCCCGAAAGCCTTCAAGAGGCTTACCGAAGTAGCTCTGAACGTGAGAACCGCTTCGCGGTACGGGAGCAGCCCCGACAAGTGCAGAGTCACGACTCCGTGCTCGCTCGCCCAGAGCTGAGTCGCAAGATCGATCGGGTCAGCGCGCTTGAAACGGTTGGCGCGAATACACCGATCGATCCCCATCACCAAGGCAAAGAACGTGTCGATGCCGACCCCGGACTCGGAGAGATCGACAGGATGCTCCATGAACATCGCGCGGTAGAGGTTCGGATTCGCAGTTGCGTTGGCGAAGTAAGCCCATCCGAGCATTCCGACGTCCGCGACCGGATCGTTGGTGAATTTGACCGCCGCAAGGTATTCGGCGAGACGGTCGAAACCCTCTTTGCGTACGGCCCTGCGCACCTCGTCCATGCCCCCGAAATGCGTGTAGATGGCCATCGTCGAGGTGCCGACCTCGCTTGCGAGACGCCGCAGGGTGAGTCCCTTCGGGCCCAGCTCGGCTATCAGCCGCGCAGCCTCCTCGATCAGCGCGACGCGCAGAGCCGGGTCGGCGGTCCTCGGGCTCACAGTGTTGACATCATGACATAGCAATGCTATTGATTCATTCCATAGCGCTGCTATAGATCGCCAATGGTGGTGCTCACCGTGGGGGAGGGGCCGTTGTGGGTGAAACCGGAAACCGCTATCTCCAAGAGAACTTTGCCCCTGTTCGGCAGGAGGTGACCCTGACCCAGCTACCCGTCGCAGGGTCGATTCCCGAGTTTCTCGATGGCCGTTACGTGCGCAACGGCCCGAACCCCGTTCTCGAGCCGAATCCTTCGACATACCACTGGTTCCTCGGCACGGGGATGGTTCATGGGATACGCATCCGTCAAGGAAACGTCGAGTGGTACCGCAACCGGTGGGTACGTTCCTCCGACGTCGCTAAGGCGTTGGGCGAACCGATCCACCCCGGCCCCGTTCATGCGAGGTTCGACTTCTCGGCGAACACTCATGTCATCGGACATGCCGGGCGCACTTTTGCCACGGTCGAGGCGGGAGGCCGCCCCTACGAGCTAACCGAGGAGCTCGAAACGGTCGGACCGTGTGATTTCGACGGGACGCTTCCTGGCGGATACACAGCTCACACAAAGCGCGACCCTTCGACCGGAGAGCTTCACGGCGTCTCGTACTTCTTCGGTTGGGGTAACCGGGTGCAGTATTCGGTCCTCGGCACCGATGCCCGGATCAAGCGAACTGTCGACGTGGAAGTGAGCGGCAGCCCGATGATGCACGACTTCTCGCTGACCGAGAAGCACGTCGTCTTCTACGACCTGCCCGTGACCTTCGATGCCGCGATGGCAAGCACGTCGGTGCCGGACGCGCTGTCCGCCCCGGCGCGATCGGTCTTTTCGCACGTCGTTGGCCGCAGAAGGATCCCGAAAAAGGTCACCGCCACGATGATGCGACTCGGAGGCAATTCCGTCTTTCCGTACTCGTGGAATCCGGACTATCCCGCAAGAGTCGGTGTCATGGATCGACTCGGCGACGGTCGAGACGTCAAATGGATGGACATCGAACCTTGCTATGTGTTCCATCCGGTGAACGCGTACGAGAACGGGGAGCAGATCGTCGCGGATGTCGTCCGGCACGAAAAGATGTTCGCCACCGACCAAAGTGGCCCGAACGAAGGAGCGCCGACGCTCGAACGTTGGAGGATCGACCTCGCCGCGGGCAAGGTCTTCGAGGAGCGGATCGATGACAGAGGCCAGGAGTTCCCGCGACACGACGAACGGCTCACAGGACGCTGCTACCGCTACGGGTACACGGTCGGCCTGGACACGACGACCGACGGCAACCTGGATGCTTCGGGAACTCTGTACAAACACGACTTTTTGACTGAACGAATCGACATGCGTGACTTCGGCTCGGACTGCAGCGTCGGCGAATTCGTCTTCGTGCCGGCCGGCGGCGATGCCCGAGAAGACGAGGGGGTGCTCATGGGCTTCGTTTACGACAGCTGTGCGCATCGGAGCGACCTTGTCCTTCTCGATGCTGAGACCCTCGAGATCGTCGCGGAGGTTCTTCTGCCCATTCGCGTTCCCCACGGGCTTCATGGAAGCTGGATTCCCGCTGAGGCGAGCTGAGCGCGGAGGGGGCAGCTCGGTCGGCTGAGTCTGCTAGAGCAGTCCCAGTTCCGTAGAGGAGCTTCGACCTCAGGATCAGAGACCCGGGGGCCTCCTATACCCCGACGTTCTCGAAAGTGATCGAGACGCCGAACGGCACAGCACTTCCACTTGTCGGCGAGGGATCGAAGAGAACGACACCTTGCCCCGAACAAGGAAGCGAGACGTTCGTCGGGAAGTAGCGCTTGACGCCGTACTGTTCGAAAACGGCGAGGTGACCGCTCGTCGTGCTTTTGGCGATGGCGAGGTTGGCAACTATCGAATGGGCGGCGCTGCCCGTGAAGCCGAAGGGGCCGGCGGCGGCTGCTTCCAAGTCGACCTCGAGAGGCTGACCGGCGACGGCGTGTCCGGTTGTGGAGGGCCCCGGGCACACGACTTTAAGCACCGCGTCGCCAGTGACGCCGTTCACGGTTCCGAAGAAGTACTGGTTCGGTCCCACGCGGACGTGTGTGGCGCCTGCCACCGACGAGATTCCGCCAACGACTCCGGCCATCAAGCTTGCGGCAACTGTCAACTTTGCCATTGCCCGGATCATGACCCCTCCTCTCAGTGAAACGCTTAGCGTTCAGACGTGAGGACGTTCGACTATCAAGAACGCACTTACACATGGACCCGTTACAGGGGCTCACATTGACCTGCAAAAGGGACCCGTAAGAGGAAGTACCAATAGGGCCCGTAAGTGGAACTACAAGGAGGACCTGCAAAAGGGACCCGCAAGAGGAACGGTCCGGTGATCAAGGACTCCCGATCCTGAGAGACTGGACCGTTGTGACGGCGAGCACATACCCAGGATGAGCATATGAACCAGGACACCGCGGTAGCTGAACCGCTCTCCGACACGGAGCTGGATTTGATAAACGCCTATTGGAGGGCGGCCAACTACCTGTCGGTGGGCCAGATATATCTCATGGACAATCCTCTTCTGCACGAGACCCTCGAACCTGCCCACATAAAACCCCGATTGCTCGGCCATTGGGGCACGACTCCCGGTCTAAACCTGATCTACGCCCACCTCAACCGTGTCATCAAGGCGCGAGGTCTGAACGTGATCTACCTGTGCGGACCGGGTCACGGCGGCCCGGGAATGGTTGCCAACACGTATCTCGAAGGCACATACAGCGAGATCTACTCGCATGTATCTGAAGACGAACCGGGCTTGCGCGAGCTGTTCCGCCAGTTCTCCTTTCCCGGAGGCATCCCGAGTCACGCGGCACCCGAGACACCAGGTTCGATCCACGAGGGCGGCGAGCTCGGTTATGTCCTTGCACATGCTTTTGGAGCAGCTTTCGACAATCCGGACCTCGTCGCCTGCGCCGTCGTCGGCGATGGTGAGGCGGAGACCGGACCCCTGGCGGCCAGCTGGCACTGCAACAAATTTCTCAACCCTGCTCGCGACGGGGCGGTTCTGCCCGTCCTGCACCTGAACGGGTACAAGATCGCGAATCCGACTCTGTTGGCGCGCATACCCGAATCAGAGCTCGAACAACTGTTACGAGGATATGGCTGGGACCCTGTCTTCGTCTCCGGCGACGAGCCCAGGCTCGTGCATCAGTCACTTGCGGCGACCCTGGACAAGTCGTTCGACCGTATCCAGGCAATTCAACAAGTGGCCCGCCGGAATCACGCAGGTCGAGAAGACGCCCGCGGTGCCGGACAAAACGAACGTCCCGCTTGGCCGATGGTGGTTTTACGGACCCCGAAAGGCTGGACCGGCCCAAAGGAGGTTGACGGGAAGCGGACCGAGGGATCGTGGCGCTCACATCAGGTACCGCTTCCGGAGGTGCGAACCAACCCGAAGCACCTCGCACAGCTGGAGGAATGGATGCGCAGCTACAAACCAGAAGAGCTCTTCGATACGTCAGGTCGTTTGCGCGCGGATCTTGCTGCTCTCGCTCCAAAAGGCGAGCGACGCATGGGAGCTAACCCTCATGCGAATGGCGGGCTGTTGCTGAAGGAGCTCCGTCTCCCCGACTTCCGCGCCTACGCGGTCAACGTCGAGAAGCAAGGAGCCACAACGGCAGAGGCGACCAGGGTGCTCGGCGGGTTCCTGCGAGACGTAATGGCCGAGAACCTTCCCGCCTCGAATTTCCTCGTCTTCGGACCGGACGAAACGGCCTCGAACCGGCTCGACGCACTGTTCGAGGTGACTGGCCGTGACTGGATGGGGGAAACGCACCCGTACGACGACGAACATCTGGACCCTTGTGGACGGGTAGTCGAGGTACTCTCCGAACATCTCTGCCAGGGAATGCTCGAGGGGTATCTGCTCACCGGGCGGCACGGTTTTTTCTCCTGCTACGAGGCTTTCGTACACATTGTGGACTCGATGTTCAACCAACATGCGAAGTGGTTGAAGGTCACCAGGCACCTCGACTGGCGTCGACCAATCGCGTCACTGAACTATCTGCTCACCTCTCATGTTTGGCGTCAGGACCACAATGGATTCTCTCACCAGGACCCCGGTTTCATCGATGTCGTCGTGAACAAGAAGGCCGACGTGATCCGCGTATATCTGCCGCCCGACGCGAACTGCCTCTTGTCGGTTGCAGACCATTGTCTGCGAAGCCGGGACTACGTAAACGTGATCGTCGCGGGGAAGCAACCGGCCCTCCAGTACCTGAACATGGACGAGGCTGTTGTGCACTGTACGGACGGGTTGGGTATCTGGGAATGGGCGAGCAACGACGCCGACGGAGAGCCAGACCTCGTCATGGCGTGCGCCGGGGACGTACCGACGCTCGAAACTCTTGCAGCAGTTGACATTCTGCGAAGCCACAGGCCGGAGCTCAAGATCAGGGTCGTGAACGTGGTGGACCTCATGACTTTGCAGCCTGAGAGCGAGCATCCACACGGGATATCCGACCCAGAATTCGATTCTCTGTTCACAACGGACAAACCGGTGATCTTCAACTATCACGGATACCCGTGGTTGATCCACCGCCTCACCTATCGCCGTCATAACCACCACAACATCCACGTCCGCGGCTATAAGGAAGAGGGGACGACCACGACACCGTTCGACATGGCGGTTATGAACGAGATCGACCGGTACCACCTCGTGATCGACGCGGTCGATCGCGTTCAGTGCCTTGGGGCCTCAGCGGCCCATCTGCGTCAGGCGATGACCGACGCTCTCACCCGTCAGTGGGAGTACACGAAAGCGCACGGCGACGATCCGCCGGAAGTGAGCAACTGGACGTGGTCACACTGACGTGAACGTGCTCGTTGTCAACGCAGGATCCGAGAGCCTGAAGCTGCGGGTGCTCGATGGAAACGACCGAGTAATTAGGTCTTCGGAGATCTCCAAACCAGAGATAGCCGAGTCGACGACTTCGAGTCCCGGTTCTCTCCCTCACGCTAATCACAATCGAGATTGGGACATTTCAAAGCCCTTGGCAGAGTTCCTTTCCACCGCAGCCGGGAGCGGATGTGACGTGACCGTGGTTGGCCACAGAGTTGTCCACGGGGGTGCCGACTTCACCTCCGCTGTTCTCTTAGACGACCGGTCGCGAGTGCGCTTGGCGTCCCTGGACGATTTGGCGCCGCTGCACAATCCCCCCGCACGGTCTGCGATCGATGCTGCTACGCGACTTCTCCCTTCGGTGCCTCAGGTCGCGTGTTTCGACACCGCGTTTCACGCTGGGATGCCCGAGACCGCATCCACATATGCGCTGCCTTCGGAATGGGTAAAGCGCTGGGGCATACGCAGGTACGGTTTTCACGGCTTGAGCTGTGCTTACGCGATCAAACGAGCTGCGGCGATCCTGGGTCGACCCGTCGAGGAGCTTCGCGTCGTCGTCTGTCATCTCGGCGGGGGTGCCTCTGTCACCTCGGTGTCGCGTGGCAGGTCGATGGACACCACGATGGGCTTCACACCGTTGGAGGGGCTCGTCATGGCGACACGAGCCGGAGACGTCGATCCCGGTGCCCTCGTTTGGGTGCTCCAGCATGGGGTCCGCGTGGAAGAAGCGGCGGACGCCCTCGAGTACGGCTCCGGACTTCTGGCTCTCTCGGGCGACCGCACCGAAGACATGAAAGAGCTGCTCTCGCTTCGCTCGAGCGGAGACGAGCGGGCGGCGCTGGCGGTGGGAGTCTACGTGCACCGTCTGAGGGCCAAGATCGCGGCGATGATGGCCGCGACCGACGGAACAGACGCTCTCGTTTTCACAGGCGGCGTCGGGGAGCACTCCGCACCGATCCGGTCATCCGCCTGTTCGGGTATGGCCTGGCTCGGCGTCGAGATCGACGACGTCGCCAACGCTTCCGCAGACCACGACTGCGACATCTCGGGGCCTGGAAGCTCGGTCCGCACCCTTGTGATTCGCGCCCGGGAGGACCTGGAGATCGCGTCCGAGTGCCGGCAACTTCTCGGCGGGATCTCCGACGGCGTCCAAAGCGCGCGTTAGTGCGCGCTGTATCCACCACAGCGACACATCCCGTAACTAGCGTCCCTCGTGTGATGCGACCAAAGGTCTACGAAGAAGAGCGTGTCGCTACAGCGATCCGACTACCTGTCTCACTTCGCGAGGAGCTCCAACGCGCCGCTTTCGCGCGGGACGTCTCGGTTAATTATCTGGTCACCAAAGCGATATCGGACCTTCTCGAGCGGCTACCGGGCCCGGACCTCGACGGACGCGACGGAGGCCGCACGAGAAAGCGAGGTCGTGGCCGATGACCGCAGTCCCTCTTCCCGGAGATCGCCGGCCTCGTCCTCGACGTGCGCGACGCGCGACTTCCACCGCTCGCTTCGGCTCTTCACGGCGCGAGAGCCACGACGCATCTGCTTTTTACGAACGCTTCACCCCTCCCGAAGTTTCAGACGACACCTCTGTACGCAAACCGAGTTCGGTCGACGTCATCTACAGACACGACGCCCGCGATATGTCGAAAGTCGATTCGGACTCGGTTGCTCTGGTGGTCACGTCTCCGCCGTACTTCGCCGGCAAGGAGTACGAAGAGAGTCTCGGCCGAAACGGCGTTCCTGCCACCTATTTCGAGTATCTCGGTCTCCTTCGCTCGGTCTTCGCGGAGTGCAAACGCGTGCTCGAGCCCGGAGGCCGAATCGCGGTCAACGTCGCTAATCTGGGCCGGCGTCCGTACAGGTCGCTGTCCGGCGACGTGGCCGACATTCTCCAGGATCTCGGGCTTCTGCTTCGGGGCGAGGTCATCTGGTGGAAGGGAAAGGCCGCCGGCGGATCGTGCGCATGGGGAACGTTCCAAGGCCCACGAAATCCAGTTCTACGCGACGTCACCGAACGAATTGTGATCGCCAGCAAGGGGCGATTCGATCGCGCCTTTACGGCGAAGGAACGATTCGAAAGAGGGTTACCGTCGACCGCCACGATCCACCGCGACGAATTCCTCGAAGCGACGACCGACCTGTGGGAGATCCCTCCTGAAAGTGCGAGCCGGGTCGGGCACCCGGCACCCTTTCCCGTTGAGCTTCCTGGCCGTCTGATCCACCTTTACACCTATGAACAAGACGTCGTCCTGGACCCCTTCGTCGGTTCCGGGACCACGGCAGTCGCCGCGGTGCGGTCAGATCGTCATTTCATAGGCTTTGACACTGACAAGGGATACGTGGCGCGCGCCAGAGAGCGCATCGAATCGGAGAAGGGACGTCGTCGCGACAACGTCTCGAAGGTGAGGCTTCCCGCAGTCGATGATCAAGACTCCGGCGAAGACATGCCGCAGCGTGCTCTGCGGGAAGGCCATCAGGCCAAGGAGCTTGCACGTTTGCTGCTGATCGAATCCGGGTTTCGGAACGTTCGACCGGACCGGAAATTGAAAGGTCTCGGAATTGAGCTGAGCTTTCTCGCGACGGACGAAACTGGTAGTGAGTGGGCATTCGACGTCTCAGGTGTCTTCACGTCCAACCCGGCGGGTCTCCGGAGGTCGGACGCGCTCTGGAAGGCGCTCGGAAAGGCGTCGGTTTTTCACGAGGCCCTACCAGAGATTCCATTCGTCCTCTTGGCCACCGACAAACCCAACAAGGGAAGTGCGGGAGACGCAGCGATTCACGCTGTTTGCGGCCCGGCAAAACCCATTTTCGATGTCATCGAACTTCGTTCGAGTTCCGATCAACAGCGACTCCGGAAATATGCACGGAGCCGTTCGGTTCGTCGCGGTGGTTCGGTTCGTCGCGGTGGTTCGGCTCCTCGCGGTGATCAGAAGCGCTGATGCCCTCGGATCGCACCATGGTGACGGAGTTGTCGACCGCACTGGGCATGCTTGGTCGAGAAACCGTCAATGAGTCCATGAAGAGCAAGCCGGCCGCCCTGTCGTCTCTGAGTGACGACACGTGGTGTGCTCTGGGCTGCGCAAAGGACGAGGGAGAACACGAAGATCTGTTCAGCGCCGGCTTCGGGAACGGGCGAGCATTCCTCGAAGCACCCGAAGCTTTGCGTGGTCGAGTACCGCGCATCGTTGAGTGGACCGGTGGTCGCCGGCCGCCCGGGTACGAGGTGGTGCCATCCGACCTGCGAATCGACCATGTGTACTTGGTCAGCTGCAAGTAC
>DASPVS010000417.1:0-8565 GCA_035622235.1 Acidimicrobiales bacterium
ACCGCCACTGCCGACAACATGAGAACCTTTCTCATCTGGGCTCCCTTCTGTCCCCGACACGCCCCTGCCGGATCAAGATGACCGTACGCCTGCAGGACCTCTTGCACAACCGGAGTTAGCAGAGCGTGGATGAGGTCGAAACTCGCAGTCGGGGGCTCCGAGTTGGGTGGTGCCTGCCCCACTACGCCGGGTCGGCGCGCCACCCTGCGGCACGTTGGGGGCAGGCTGTTGCTAGGAATATCGGCAGTCCTGGGTGGTCCCGTAGGAGCCCTTCCTTCAGAGGTCGCCACCAAGGAGAATCGAGCGGATCGGTCTATTACTTTGCGGCGGCGGTTACCTGCACCTCGAACATGGCTCCCTCTTCCCATAGCTCCGAAACACCTACGGCAGTCCAGGCAGGGAATGGGACGGAGAGAAACTCGCCGGCGATCTCGATCATCGCTTCGCCGTGTTCTCGAAGTCCGACGACGTACGTGGTCATCTCGACTACTTCCGACCAGCTCGAGTCCGCAGCTTCAAGGCACTCTCCCACGAGGGTGAATGCCTGACGAATTTGATCTGTGATCGTCGAGGGGACTGAGCCGTCTGCGAGAAGACCCGTCTGGCCGGTCACCCAGATGCGGTCATCCCTTCGGACCGCTCCTGGAACCCCCGTCTCTTCATAGAAGGTTGCGAGAGGTTCCGGGGTAATCGCAAGGCCGCGCTCAGCGAGGATCTTCATCAATACCTTCTCCTCCAACGGTGCTGCGAACAGGATTCTGGCGTCGACGTGACGCTTATCGCGGGTCGATTGCGCCCCTTCCGTGCTCGACCATCCGATAAGTGATGAGGCTTGGACCACTGTCCCACACACCCCGGGCCTAGATGACTCTGATCGCCGGGTAGGTGTGACAGGCCGGTTGTAGGGAGCACCTAACTCCTGCGCTGACCCCACGCCGCAACCGTTATCGGCATCACGAAGGTTCGCCGGGGGTCCTGTAGGACCTCGGTGGCCTCCGTGAACTCTTGCTGGCTCACTTTTTGCCCATCAAGCAGCGGCCCCCGAAACTTCTCGATCGTAAGACGAAGGAAGTCTGCGGCGGGACGGCTGCCGCCACGGACGATCGGTGAGCGCCCCTCCGCTGCAAGGTCAACCAGCCCAGTGGCGGCGAGGTCATCGAGGAGGCGTCGTCCGTATGTGACCTCGACGGGGCAGGTCGACTCCAAGTAGGCCGTCATAGCGGTAATCGTTCGGCGCAGCGCAGGCGGCTCTGCCGTACCAAATAGGGAGACGAAATCGGGTTCCTCGACCAGTAGCGTTCCACCGGGCTTCAGGGCGTTCACCATGCGCCGAAGCGCCAGTCTCTTGTCGGGGAGCCACTCGACCAGCCACCGAGCGTGCACGAAGTCGAAGTCCCCTGGGAGATCCTCGGCGGTCACGTCATGTCTCAAGACTTCAAGGCCTGGGCGTCTCTCTGCCTCCGACTCGAGGAAGTCGATCTCAAGGTCGGTTGCAAGGACCGAGCCACCGGGGAGCACCTGCTCAGCAAGCCAGCAAGCGACGGAACCGCCTCCGCCACCCACTTCGAGGCAGCGACTTCCCGGAGCGAGACCCAAGCGTAGGAAATGCTCATGGGTTCCGGGATCGAGTGCCGTTTCCAGACCCGCGAGGCGGACACGTTCGTCGCTCCAAGCGTGGTCGTACGCGTAGCGGTCGCTCATCGGAACCCCTCCTTCATTCGTTGGGAAGTCGCCGGCCCCATACGCCGATATGGACGAATCCGCACGCGAGGAAGTCGTCGTCACCGGGTCGGTCGGTGATCGCCTTTGCCTGAGCAGGACTGAGGGCCCCGACCTCCACCTTCGGACCTGCGAGAGCGGCTTGGCTGAGCTGGTAGAACTCCGCCAGTTCCGTGCCGCCTTGGACAATGTCAACTTCGGCGTCTGCACCGACCTCTGTGAGGTCGAGCTGGTGAATCTGGCGGAGCAGAGATCGACCCTGAGACAAGGCCATGTTCGGGAAGGCGGCTTGGTTCGCCCGAGGACCGGATGCCCACAACGGGTCGGCATCGTCGATCCACATGCCGAAGTCTGGCTCCTCGAGCAGCAGCCACCCTCCAGGAGCCAGCCAGGAGGCGATTCGTCGGAGCAGATCCACGCTGGGGGATATGTGCATGAGCACCGCTCGTGTGTGGATGAGATCGAACGAGCTGGGCGGGAACGTATCGGTGCGCAGGTCGTGTCGGAGGACCTCGACGTTCGAGGCGTCTATCCCGGTTAGGAACCCCATCTGCAGGTCAGTGGCGACCACGCGTCCTGACGGTCCGACTGTGTCAGACAGCCAGCGGGCGATCGACCCTCGTCCGCCGCCAATCTCCAGACACCGGGCTCCTTCAGCGATCCCAAGGCTTCCGATGCGTCGTTTCGTCAGTGGGTCGAGCCGTTGCTCCAACAGCTCAAGACGGCGCGATTCGTCCTGGGCGGCGTGTGGGAACGCGTAGTCCGGAGCATCGCTCACGACCAAAATCGTAAGTCGCGGCACCCTTCGCCGCTTGCCCAGGGGACGCTGCCTCGTCGGCTCGGCGCTCGCGATGGGCTCGCCGTGGACGGACGCTTGGGGGAGCCCCGGATCGCCAACTACGTGCCTCTACACGCCGCCCGCTTCAGTCTTCGCCAAATGTCTCTCACGTTCGCCCGGTGCCAACTCGTCGAGGCGCCGTCAGGGTCATGCTCAGCAGTCGATTTGGAGGACATCCACGGGTCAGCGCGCGCTCCTGTGTGTTCACGCCCTTGTCACAATCGGTCCCAACCAACCGGGGCCAGCCCGGCCTCAACAGCCCAGCCCGACAAACTCGTCATGAGCTACCGTCGAAAAGGAGCGAAATCAGGAGGTGACGGCCATGAGGTCGAAGTCAAGTGTTGTTCTCGTCCGGTCACTTGCGATTGCCGGGCTTGCTCTTCCTCTTTCGGTGGGCACGGTGGTGCTCAGTGCGGGTTCCGCCTTTGCCACTTCGTCGGTGACCTGCAGTATGTACAAGGGAAGTATTCCCAAGAACACCGCCAAGGTGGCGTACTGCAGTGACTCGGCAAATACAGGCGGCTCCGGTACCGTCCTTGTTGGCGGGAACCTCGCCAGCGGTCTCTGGAAAATCAACTGGGCCACCGGACCGGGTGATTTCAGTTATGCCTCGGTGACGGCGACATCGGTGGCCCCGACAGCACCGTGCCCCACCAGCACCGTCTCGGAGTATCAGATTAGCGGCAGCGTCACGGACTATGAGGGGACGGGGAGTTCGATCCCCATCGGTGACACCGTCAGTGCAACCGTCTGCGTGAACAAGGCAGGCAAATACAAGGAGGCTCCGCACACCAAGTTCTTGATCTGATCAACGGTTGTTTCCTCCGTTCGGGAAGACGCCTCGGCGGTCGGTATCCCCCACCGCCGGGCGTGGGGTACGAGCTTCCAGGCGGCTCCAGTTGTGCGGCAACCAGTTCGCGGGTAGCAGACCTGAGGCGACGGACTGGAAGGTCGGTCCACTCAGAGAACTGACCCGAGACCCGCTGAAGGACCGTGGCGTCAACAATTTTGACTTCATCCGGATGCATCCTTGAGTCGCGTCCGGTCACGGCGCTGCCCTCCCGGAAATCACGGAGCGCTCCGGTGGCCGACCCAGCACCGGCCGGTAGCCGTCAAAGACGGCGTCGAGGTTGCCTTCCCCGCTCGTAAGGCCTACCAACTGTCTCTGCAGATCCCGCGACCGATCGGCCGGCAGCCTCGCGTCTACGCTTGAAAAGGCGCCCCCTCCTTGTGTCTGCTCAATGGATCCCCCAAGTTGGGCAATCAGCTGCAAGATGTCGCCGATCGCCTCGGAGGGCGACTCCACACTGACCCGCACCATGGGTTCGGAGACCTGAGTCCCCGCTCGCTCAAGTGCCTTCCGCACAACCCTCGGGGTGAGCTTTCGAAAGTCCGCGCTGGTCGCCCGGGCCATGGGAACGGTCGGCTTACCCGGACCGTCTGAGGTGTAGTAGCCGCTGTCGGTCATCGTCACGATGCAATCGGTCACTTCCCATCCGAAGAGACCCTGCCTGAGGGAGTGGTGGATGTACTTCACCATGTGGTCGATGAACCCCTCCTCTGTCTTATAGATGAACAGTGGTAGCGATCGGTGATCAACGTCGAGCGAGAACTGGACTCCAGATGCAACCTGTCCCGGTTCGACTCTGAGACCGACGGTGGCCATGTACGGATTCGCGTCCGAGGTCAGGAACTCGACTGCCTCGCCGATGCCGACCACACGCTCGATGTAGATCGTCGTCGTCTCGCGAAACTCAGCATCGATGTGATAGTCGTTTGCAAGGGTCGACTGGATGACTTCCTTTTGAACCTCGCCGTACAACGACACCGTGATCTCGTGGCGATCTTCGTCTTGCCGGACCGAGATGAGCGGGTCCTGTTCGGTCAACTCAATGAGTGCCGTGCGCAATCGGGCCCCGTCGGCGACATCTTTCGGTTCGATAACCGCCTCCATCGTTGGCGGAGCGAACTGCTGATCCACCTCGTCCGTGCCGAACTGTCCGACCCGATCGCCGATCTGCACGCCATGAAGTCCCCATACCTTCGCAATGCTGCCTGCCACAACGGCCCCGTCCGCCTCTTCAGAAGAGCGGTTTGGAGCTCTTATCGCGGTGACCGTGCCTTCATGGCCGTCGCCGTAGAGGAGTCGATCGCGGACCCGCAAGGTGCCAGAAAAGATCCGGACGTAAGCAATCTTCTCTCTGGCAGCGCCACGCTCGATCTTGAACACGGTACCCCGGGTAAGCGCGTTTTGGTCACCAGAAGTGGTGGCAGGGAGCAGATCTGCGATACCGGACAGGAGTGAGTCGATGCCAGCCCCGGTGCGTGCGGATCCGAAGAAGACGGGGTACAGCACAGCATGCTGCGTTTGCGATTTCAGCTCCTGGTGAACCTCATCAGGCGAGAGCTCTCCATCTCCTTCGATGTACCTGGCGAGCATGTCATCGTCATGCTCCGCTAACGCCTCGACAACCTCCGACCGCTCTGCTGCGTCCCGAGAGTTCCAAAGAGTGAACTCAGCCGTCTTGGAACCAAGGTGGGTCGTGGACCCCATCGGGGTGATCGTCACGCCAAGGGTCTGCTCAATCTCGTCGAGCAGGGTCTCCTCCTGTGCCCCGACACGGTCGATCTTGTTCACGAACAGCAGCGACGGGATCTGGAGCCGTTTGAGCGCCCGCATCAGGACGCGCGTCTGGGGCTGCACCCCTTCGACGGCGGAGATGACAAGTACAGCGCCATCGAGCACTCTGAGTACCCGCTCGACCTCGGCAATGAAGTCGGGGTGGCCCGGCGTATCGATCAGGTTCAGAGTGTGGTCGCTACTGATCGGGAACGAAGCGACAGCCGACTTGATGGTGATTCCCCGCTGGCGCTCAAGCGCCAGGGTGTCGGTCTGCGTAGTACCTTCGTCGACGCTTCCGAGCTGGTTGATGGCTCCGGCCGCATAGAGCAGCCGCTCGGTCAGGCTGGTCTTACCGGCATCGACATGCGCCACAATTCCTAGGTTCAACGATTGCACAGTGCGTCAGGTCCTCTCGATAAGTGATTCCTCCTTTCTTGATGGACACAGACGCTTGGCGCATTCGTTTCTCCTCAGTGGCTGGCTCTCGTCGGGACTAGTCCAAGGTACTGCCCTGGGCCTTGTCACTACATCATCTCACGTGTCGGGACTTCCTCCAACCGTTCCTGGACTCTCCGGGCGTGAGCGAGGATTGACCGCTCGAGAACGTCGAGCGATAAGGACGATTGGACAAGACTGAGTGGATGAGCTCCCGCGCCGGAGATCTCCCCATCGAGCCTCTCAGCGACCAATACGGCCTCGACCGGGGGAAACCATTGGACCGGTGGTATGTAGAGTCGTTTCTCGCAGCGCGCAGGATGTTCATTCGTGGCTCGGTGCTCGAGGTCGAGAACGACGACTATACGAAGCGATTCGGTGACGACCGCGTTACCGATTGCACCGTCGTTGATATCGATCCATCGAACACTCTGGCAACATTGCTTGTCGATCTCAGCCAACCGCAATCCCTTCCAGCGGAGGCCTACGACTGCATCATCTTGACTCAGACGCTTCACCTGTTGCGGCAACCGGGTGTGTGTCTCGAGAACTGCAGCCGAGCGTTGCGGCCATCGGGCGCGCTGCTATTAACAGCACCATCCGTGAGCCGGGTAAGTCCGACCTACCCCGATGCCGATTTCTGGCGGTTCACGCCAGCCGGTCTAGCTGAACTGTTCACCCGTCACTGGACGGACCACTTCACGATTCATCCCCGAGGGAACCTGCGCTCGTGCATCGGATTCCTTCTCGGAGAGGTCGTCGAGGAAGTTTCCGGGGCCGTGCTCGACCGAGACGATCCGCGGTTTCCGCTCAACGTGGCCGTCGAGGCGCACAAGGCGCCCCTCAGCACAGCCCCTGAGGAGTTGCGCGGGCCAGACACCAGACGTTGTGCACAACGCACAACGGGTTGGGCGACATGAACCGCATCTGAACGGCGACGTATATCTCGTCAACGTATATCTCGTCGTCCGCTGGGTAAGAGCTGTTGATCGGCCAACAGCCAGCTGGTAGAACGCCCGCGTAGAGCCATCCGGTGAAACGCCCGCGTTGCCGGGCTGTCGAACACGCGGCTAGGCGCGATGTTCTCGTGCGGTGAAACGCACGATCGACACGATTGAGAGGGTTGCATGCGGACTCGTTTGATCCAGATGTTGGTCGTACCGCTCCTGGTAGTGCTCACGGGCGTGGGGTTCGCGCTCGTCTCATCTAGCGCTGCCACTGCCGCGCCCCTTGGCTCGTTCGGTCCGACTTTTGGCGCCTACAACATCGGCGCCGCTCCCACGGTGGGGTCCCCGACCGGTCTCTACTTCAACTACACCTGTCCGGCCGGAGCCATTCCCCCCGGGACGTATGGCTCGATCCTGGTCACCGGCATCTGCTACATGCCGACCGGCAACATCACCGTGGAGGGTGATGTGACCATCGCCCCGCATGCGCTGCTTGACGCCGTCACTCCGGGTGATCCCACGTCGGGAACCCCGGTCGTGCCCGCTACCGTCTCGATTGGCGGCAACGTCATCGTCGACCAGGGCGCCGTGCTCCTCCTCGGTTGCTCACCCAACATCTCGTGCGGAGCACCCGCTCCCGGGATCTCGTTCGATCACGTCGCGGGCAGCATCGAGGCGTCCGGCGCCCAGGGCGTCGTCATCCATTCCACGGCAATCGGCGGCAGCCTGTCGATCACCGGAGGTGGTGGTGGACCGGCGGCCGAGACCTGCAACGCCCAGTCCCCAGCTCCCGCGCCGCCGATCACCAACCTGGAGCCTTGGTCGTTGGACCCGAATTTCGACTTCACACCCGTTTTCACCGACGTCGAGGACAGCACCATCGGCGGGAACTTCACGATCTCCGGCCTCACGTCCTGTTGGTTCGGGGCTCTTCGCAATCAGATCGGGGGCAGCGCCAGTCTCGTGGCCAACGCCATGGGCGATCCTGACGCCACGGAGTTCGACGAAAACCTGATAAGCGGTGGCCTCACCTGCGTTCAGAACTCACCCGCACCACAGTTCGGTGACAGTGGAGCCGCACCCAACATCGTGGATCTGAATAGCACCGGTCAGTGCGGATTCGGCGTCGTCCTCCAGAATCCCGCTCCAGAGGCCATCGAGAGTGAGGGGCTCGAGCCGGACGTCGGCGTCAACGAACATCTTGTCGTCAGCGGGCAGAGTCTCGGGACGTACACTGGCACCCACACCTCGACGACCGTGGCCACCCTCGGGCCGCCGGCGAGCCCGCTCACCTACCCGGTGACCACTGTGGCAGGTGACAAGATCTTCGCCGACCTCGGCAATTTCACCTTCACTGGGAATGGCCTCACGGGTAGTGCCACCTACAGCGGAGGACCTCCGGGGCAGTCACCGGGCGAGGCGATTCTCGGAACGGCCTACCCGACGAACGGCACTGTGTCATTCGTTGCCTACGACACGTGTCCCGCCTGCAGTTTCGGCGGTCAGACGGGGATGGTCACGTTGAGGTTCTACGGAACCATCGCCGCGTCGGGCAGCGTGACCGGCACCTTCTTCATCACTTCGGGAGGTGCCGCGCTCCCACCAGGAACCCCGGCTCCTGGGCTCGCCACCGTGGCTGGTTACGGGACGTTCTCCGGCACCGCTGTCGGTGGCGCCGTAGCCAGTTTGACCCTCGTCGAGCATCTCGGCTTCGGCTGAGATGGTGGGCGGTCGGCCGCCGGGCGGGAGTCACCGCACCCGGCGCCTCTGACTAGGACGAACCTGTCACCTGTTCCGTCCACGAAGGGCCCGTCAAGTGGCAACATCCGCGGGCCGGAACGACTGCCAAACAGGCCGTAGATATCTAGTGTCACGATCGTGAGCAACGCAACGCCGTTGCTCAGCCCCAGACTGAACCCTTCCTTGCTGTGTCCCCAAGGGGCTCAGAAATGCGCTCCCCGCCCATTGCAGCCGTCCGGAAAGTGCCGGGTGCCGGATTGCGA
>DASPVS010000418.1:0-5926 GCA_035622235.1 Acidimicrobiales bacterium
GCACTCTGCCAGCCGCCCCCGCCAGCCGCCAGCCCCCACGAGCTGCCAGCCGCCCCCCGCCGGTCCCCCAGCTGCCAGCCGACTTCGCTCATCGTCCGAGGGTTCAGAACTCCAGTGACGACAGTTCCGGCACCGTCGCGAGCGACCGCTCGACCGCCGAAGCCCACCGCTCCCGCCGCTTTGCTCGCTGGCTATCGGGCAACGAGGGCTCCACGATCCTTCCCGGTCGCCATTGTTCGGCCACTTCATCCTCGTCCACCCAGGTCCCGAGCGCGATGCCTGCCAAATAGGCCGCTCCCAACGACGTCGCGTCGCGTTCTCGCGAAACCTCGACGGGTCGTCCGATTGCGTCGGCGAGAGCTTGGATGAACAAGTTGTTGGACGACATGCCTCCGTCCACGCGGAGAGTCGCGAATCGGAGCCCGGTGTCCGCTTCGGCGGCGTCCACGAGGTCCCCACCTCGATGAGCGATCCCTTCGAGGACGGCCCGAACGAACTCGGGCTTTCCGGTCCCCCGGCTTATCCCGACGAAGGTGCCGCGAGCCCCGAAGTCCCAGTGGGGCGTTCCCAGTCCGAGAAACGCAGGCACGAACCAGACGTCGCCCGAGGTCTCACAGGCGCCTGCGATTTCCTCGGACTGATCTGCCGTGGCGATTATGCCCATGTCCTGGACAAGCCATTCGACGCAGGTGCCTGCTGACAGCATCACCGCTTCCACGCCCCAGACGATGCGATCGGATCTCTTCCACGCGACGATCGGGAACGTGCCCTGTTCGCCCCGGTGCCCGGCGAACGCACGACGGCCGCCGACGCAGCAATCGAGCATTCCGCCCGTCCCGAATGTGGCTTTCGCTAGGCCGGGAAGCGTGCACCCTTGTCCCACCAGCGACCCCTGTTGGTCTCCGACGATGCCGCAGATCGGCGGTGACCCTGGGAGCGCTGACGCCACGCCGATAACTCCCGACGAGTTCACGATCTCAGGAAGGGCGCTCCGTCTTATCCGCAACGTCTCCAGCACTTTGTCGTCCCAGCCCGATCCGTCACCGAGGAGCAGTCCGGTGACGCCCGCATTCGTTCCATCGGTTACGTGCAGGGAACCTCCCGAGAGGTTCCACGCCAACCACGAGTCGACGGTGCCGAAGCACAGGTCGCGATCGCGCTCGGGATCCGACTGGTCAAAGAGGAACGCAGCCTTTGTCGCCGACTCGTTCGGCGCCAGACGGATACCGTCGGCTTGCAGCTCGAGGCACGTGCCCACCGTTCTCAGGTCTTGCCAACCGATACCGGGACCGACGGGATCCCCGGTCTTTCGGTCCCAGACGATCGTCGACGCGCGTTGGTTGGTGATGCCCACCCCGCTGACCGGTCCACATCTCTCGAGCGCGATCGAAGCAACTTCCAAAGCGGCGCTCGCCATAACGCCGGCGTCGAACTCGACGAGCCCGGGCGCCGGCGTGGACGGTGGGTTGGGCCTGTACTCGCTGTGTCTCACCGAGCCCGAGTCGTCGACGATGACGGCGCGTAGTCCAGAAGTTCCGACGTCGACGACGAGGAGGGTCACGAAAGTCCGAGCCCCGGTTGCGCGGGCCAGTGGATCTCGCCGAAAGGAGAGGGGAGTCCCAGCTTTCCCGGGTTGAGGATCCCTTTCGGATCCAGAGCTTGCTTGAGCGACACGAGGACGTCGAACGCATTTCCGAACGCCCCTGCCATGAAGCGGGATCGATTTATACCGACACCGTGGTGGTGGCTGATGGAGCCGGCCGCTCTTTCGACAATTTGCGTGACCACGTCCCAGGCGCGCACGTAGTAGGACTCCGCCCAGCGATCGGCTTCGTCGGAGTCGACCTCCGGAGACCGCCCGGCGAACGTGAAATAGAGGCAAGCACCGTCGACATACGCGTGCGACTGGTGTGCCGACGCCGCTATCGTCCCGGCGACCTCTTCGAGCGCAGCTAAACACTCACTGTAAATGCGGGGTAACGCCAGCCAACGTGCGGCGATCTCGATCGTGTCGACGACGATCCCCGCTCGGTACAGCGGGGCTAGCGCCGAGACATCGTTTCGATGTTCCATCCAGTGCGAGACAAGAGCGACATCGAGCTCCTCCGCACCGCCTTCCTTGGACTCGTCGTCTACGACAGACATGGTGGCCTGGAGGATGGTTGCGTCAGCCTCGTCGAGGACGATGAGAACGCAACGCCCGGTCACGTCGAAGTTGCGGCCCGACTCCACCTCGTCGTAGAGGCGTAGAACCGCTGGTGTCGCTCCGCGTTGAAGTACTCGCCGGCAAACTTCGAGGCCTTCGGTGAACGTCGAGAATGCGAAGGCCCTGCGGTCTTCGGCTTCCGGCATGCGGTGCAGGCGTAACCGCGCGGACGTGATCACACCGAGTGTTCCCTCGGATCCCACGAACATCTGCGTGAGGTCCGGTCCCGTCGCGGCGCGTGGCGCGCCACCAGTTCGGACCCGGCGCCCGTTCGCCAGCACGACGTCGAGGCCCACGACCATGTCCTCGATCTTGCCGTAGCGCGTCGAGTACTGCCCCGCCCCCCGACAAGCGAGCCATCCGCCGACAGTGGACAGATCCATTGACTGGGGCCAATGACCGAGCGTCACGCCGGCGCTTCGAAGTTTGGTTTCGAGATCGGGTCCGAACGTCCCGGGAAGCACATCTGTCACGAGCGAGTGTGTATCGATGTCGAGGACGCCGGCGAGCCCGCACATGTCCATCGCCACACCGCCGAACGCCGGTACGCTCGCGCCACAAACCCCGGAGCGCCCGGCGGCTGCCGTGACCGGCACTCGGTGCTCGGCGCACGCGGCGACCACTGCAGCCGCTTGTGCTGCGTCCCTGGGCCGCGCGACGACGGCTGGACGTCCCGGGACGTCACCTTCGAGGGCCCACTTGATCGATAACGGCCACCAGTCTCGTCCCGCCTCGGCGCGCGAATCGTCGTCGGTGTCCACCTCCGCGCAGACGTCTCGAAGTTTGCGAAGCAAGCGATCATCGACTGGGATCTTCGGAGCTTTGAGTTGGTCCCCGACTCCCGAAGAGTCCCGGGTCGAAATCTCTATCGGCGGTGTCGGTTCGGTCATTGCGGCCGTTCTCGCTGGTTCACCTTCTGCTGCAGCCCTGCCGTTGCCAGGTCGCGGCGGGCAGACGCGGCGAAGCGGGACGCTTCGTCTGCAACTTCGATCGGCTCGTGGTTCCACAGCGGAGCGACGAGAGCACTGACCCCGAGGGCCGCTGAAGCAGTGTCCTCGGCTCGTCGTAGCACGGCCCGGACCCGTCGCGACAGGAGATCGTCCACGGTTAGGGCCATCTCCTCTCGGACGCCCCAGATCGCTTCGACCTTCAACTCGGGAAGACCAGGTACGAGAGGTTCGAGGAGTTCTGGTCGCCCCTCTGTCATCGCAAGGACCGACGGAGTCTCACCGCCATGACGCGCGACGATCATCTCGAAGCACTTTCGATCGATGCCGTACTGCTCGTGAGAGGCGGAACGCAACAGGTCGGCCGTTCCCTCGGCGCCGATGATGGGCAGGCGCTTCGTCCGACAACGCCCGGCACGGCGAGCGGTCGCTTGGTCGAGCAACGGGATCGCTGCGTCCACGGTGTCCTCGGCCATCTTGCGGTAGGTGGTGAGCTTTCCACCCGTGACGGTCACGACGCCATGCGCGGACACGTCGACTTTGTGGCGACGCGACAGATCCGCCGTGCGCTCGCTCATGTGTCGTCCCTGCGAAGGCGCGAGCAGCGGACGCAGACCCGCCCACACGCCTGTCACGTCTTCGCGGTCTATCGGCTTGGTCAACAGCGCGTTTGCGGCGTCGATCAGGTAGTCCACGTCTTCAGGAAGGCAGACGGGATCTTCCAACGATCCGTCCCAATCCGTGTCGGTAGTGCCGAGGTAAACGTTCTCGCCATCCGGCCAAGGGACGATGAAGATCGAACGTTTGTCGCTCTTCACTGGCACCACCGCGGCGATGTCCACCGGCACGCGAGTGCGAGGAACGGTGATGTGCACGCCTTTTGCCGGACGGATCGTGTGCGGACGAGAAGGTTCTTCGAGCGCGCTCAGCTCGTCTGTCCAGACGCCAGTTGCGTTGACCACGACCGACGCTCGCACCTCGATTTCCGGGCTTCGAGGTCTCGCGGTTTTTTCCGCTAAAGGGCCCGCGTCCCGGATGTGCGCGCCGCAAACCTTTCCTCTCGAGTCCTCTACAAAGGAGACGACGGGCACGTAGTTGGCGACCACCGCGCCGTGGTGCAGCGCCGCGGTCCGTGCGACCGCGAGCGTCAGACGGGCGTCGTCGGTTCTTGCGTCAAAGTACAGGAAAGCGGACACGAGCCTCTCTGCACGCAGGTTTGGCACGTGGGCCAGAGCTTCTTCCTTCGAGATCCGCCTGTGGCGTTTCCCTATCCGGATGCCGCCGGTGATGTCGTATGTCCAGAGGGCGGTCGAGTACGCCCTGGCGACGCTCTTTTGGACTACTCCTCGGCTACCGAAGAGCGGGATGAGAAAAGGAAGGGGTGTCACCAGGTGCGGAGCGTTCTCGAGGAGACGCTGTCGCTCGTGGAGGGCTTCGTAGACCAGGCGAAAATCTCTCTGTTGGAGGTATCGGATGCCGCCGTGGACCATCTTGGAGGACTTGGACGACGTGCCGGAGGCGAAATCTCGGGCTTCTACGAGCGCGGTTCGCAGGCCTCGGGACGCGGCGTCGAGCGCGACACCTGCACCAGTGATCCCTCCGCCCACGACCAAGACGTCGAAGTGCTCGTCGCCGAGTCGCTGCAGGGCCGTTTCACGGTTGAAGCCGGTTCCGTACGTTGCGCTGGGAGGCGACACTCGGCCAGCCTGCCACAAGGGTGCCCTCCGACCTCCGGCCGCGTAATCCCTGGATTTCGACAACGAATGTCAAGAAACAACGATTGGTGATACCGTGCCCAGCGAATGAGAACTCCCGAGGAGCTGACTTCCCTGTTCCGGTCGCAAGGAAGGAAGGTGACGGCGCAACGCCAATGCATCTTTCGACTGCTCCAGGGCGACAGCTCACACCCGAGCGCAGAGGTCGTCTACGAACGAGCGCGACGCGAGATGGAGACGATCTCGCTGCGAACGGTGTACCAGGCGCTGAACGAACTCGCCTCCCTGGGGGAGATCTCGGCACTCGACTTGGGTACGGGCACCACGCGGTTCGATCCCAACGTGGAGTCCGTCCACCACCACCTGGTCTGTCGGCGCTGCGGCAAGGTGAGGGACCTTCATGCCGAGCTCCGCGGTGTGGTGGTCCCTCCGGGATCGGAAGAGGGATTCGAGGTGACGACGGCGGAGGTCGTGTTCCGCGGACTCTGTGGGGAATGCCGCCTCGCAAACGAGAGTGTTCTGGCAAACGAGAGTGTTCGGACGAACGAGGCTGTTCTGGCAAACGAGAGTGTTCTGGCAAACGAGGAAGGAGCATTGTGGCAAAGCTGAAGGGATCGAAGACCGAGAGCAACTTGAAGGAGGCGTTCGCCGGCGAGAGCCAGGCGAACCGTCGTTATCTGTATTTCGCCCAGAAGGCGGATGTCGAAGGATTTCCGGATGTGGCAGCTCTGTTCAGATCGGTAGCTGAAGGCGAGACGGGCCACGCGTTCGGCCACTTCGACTTCTTGAAAGAGGTCGGCGATCCTGTCACCGGAGTACCTGTTGGGCCCACTGCGGACAATCTCAAGTCCGCCATCGAGGGTGAGACGTACGAGTACACCGAGATGTACCCGGGATTCGCGAAGACGGCCAGGGACGAAGGATTCGTGGAGGTCGCCGAGTGGTTCGAGACGTTGGCCAGGGCCGAGAAGAGCCATGCCGGTCGCTTCACCCAGGGCCTGACCTCCGTCAACACCTGACCTCTGTCAACACCTGACCTCTCGCACCATCCGAGGCGT
>DASPVS010000419.1:0-3706 GCA_035622235.1 Acidimicrobiales bacterium
CGCCGCAGCCGTCGGATGGTGGTCCTGGCTGTGGGCTGTCGTCAGCGTCGTTGGCATCACGGCCGCAATGGGACTCGCGTACACGCTCTCGAGATTCCGGTTGCTCCCGCGTCCTCTTCGGTGGCTGGGCAGCGCCGTCGCCAGCGTCCCCTTCGTCGCCGCGTACTTCGCGGGTCGCACGTGGGGGATCGTCAGGCTCTTCACACGACGACCACGGTCTGCGTGACGCTCACCTCGTAGCCGCAGTCCTCGCTGGCACTGCTCGGGGCTGGGTAGCCATCAGCCCCGATCGAGCCAGTCCAGCACTGCCCCGTCACTCGAGGAGAACTTCCTCGCAAACCAAAATTCCGCGACCGCCCGAGCCTTCTCAATGTCACGCTGCGAGATGGGCGCGGGATTAGGTCCACCCTCCCATTTGGAGTACGTGGTCCCCTCCAGCCCGATGGCGCCCGCGAACTCCCCGTACAGCGTGGCGAAGACCTTCTCATCGCTGCAGACGATACGAGTGAAGTACTGGATGAGCGGCCCGCGAGCTCGGATCTGCTCGACGCAGTACTCGGCGAAGTCCCGTTCGATCGACCAGTAGGACTCGCCGGCCCTCATCCCCGTTGGCGGAGCGAACGCGCGCCAGTCGAGCGGGCGCCCGACGTAGACGACCCGATTCATGAATCCGTTCTTCACGTTCGACCACGCACCGTTGGGCCGCCTGGTCTTGAAGAAGCGGCGCAGGTAGTCGGACTCGGGCCGCGAGCCGTCGGGCATGTTGGGCGCAGCTCTCGACCCGATGCGGTTTCCCGCGTCCTTGGCCCGTTGCGCGATCGCGGCATTGGGAATGATGGGGTAGTGCGACCCCGACAGCAGGGTGAATCGAGCATTCGAGCGATCGGCGAGCGCTGCCTCGAGGAGGCGCACGGTGGCTTCGACCATTGACCAGTCGCCCCAAAACACGGGGACCCGATTCGCAAGGACCGTGGCGGACAGGTCCCCCAGTGTCCAGGTGGAGACGTCAGTCTTGGCGTCGACGTGGACGTAGACGGGGCCCATGGGCGCGATGCGTTCGACGAGGCGCTGGAGCATCGGTTCGTCCTCGTGGGCAAGGACGAGGAGCGAGTGTCGGCCCTCGTTCATGAACCGACCGGCGCCGGCAACGGAACCTGCGTCCAGACAGAATGCTCGTCATTCTGGCGAATATTTCGGGGGCGGCACCCCGAAACGGCCCTGAATGCCCCCCTCCGAGCCTCAAGAGCGCCCCTAGGCGGCACAAAGCCCCAAATTTCAGCCACATTCCTCACGTACGCCACCACGCCCGCGGACCGCCTTTACGGGCCGACCTTAGCCCTTCTGGGTCCGTCGGCGAAATCACAACGGAATCACACGGTCTTGACAACGGGACCAAACTCTGGGAAAGTTGGAGGCGCAAGGGCTGGTTCGAAGGATACGAGCTTTGAAACTTGCCCGACGGTCTTGGATTGAGGCCTGAAATGTTCACCGACTCAACGACTGAGTTAGTGCCATTTCGGCTCTCTATCATCGTTCCCTTTTACAACGAGCACTACACGATTCTCCGCGTGCTTGACGATCTCCTGGCCCTGGACATACCCGGGAAGGAACATGAGGTGATCGTCGTCAATGACGGCTCCACCGACGGGTCCGGAGCCCTAGTTGAGACACTCGACGATTCGAGGCTCGTGCGCATCCATCACAAGGCCAACCTTGGCAAGGGCGCGGCGGTGCGCACGGGCATTGCGGCCGCTAGAGGATCACATGTACTCATTTTCGACGCCGACCACGAGTACGACGTCCAGGACATCCCCCGGCTCGTCGGTCCAATCCTCTCGGGCCGGGCTGAAGTCGTCTACGGCAACCGGATGTCGGGGTTTGGCACCGTGCACCCCTCGCTGTGGCACGCCGTCGGCAACAGGGCGATGACAACGTTCGCCAACATGCTCTTCGGTTCTGCCATCTCTGACCTGCACACGTGCCTCAAGCTCGTTCCAATGCCGCTGCTGAAAAGTTTCAACCTCGATGAGCGCGGCTTCGGCCTGGACACTGAGATCAGCGCCGAGGTGCTTCGCGCCGGCTTCCGTCCCTTCGAGTTGCCGATCAGCTACGTGGGGCGGAGCAAAGAGGAGGGCAAGAAGATTCGCTTTCCCGACGCACTCCGGTGCCTCTACGTGCTGTTGAAGGTTCGCGCGCGTCCGGTCACGCCCTACGGCAAGCGAGACCGAAGTCTCACACCTCGGGTTCAGACTCTATCGAGCTAAGCGGCGTGCTCGCGCCGATCAAGTTACTGTGATCCCCTCAGTCGCTTGCCCCGAGCAACCTGACATCCGTAGCCGCAACCAAAGACTGCAACAAATCTGGTGAGGCGTCGAGACAAGCGAGGCGAACTCGTCCTATGGTTCGACAACCTCTTCCTCCTCGATCATTTGGAGGTTACAAGGTGACGCCGGTGCTGGCAATCTCGCAGTCCAAGCGAACCCTTCTCCTTACTCCACTGCTCGCGCTTGCTGCGACCCAAACTCGGCGGTGGGAACTTCACCGGTATTCTCGAGTGGTGCATCGAGGCTTCCTCGGCGGCGAACATTCGGAACGGACTCTGACTGGTTGCCGACAGCATTATCACTCATGACCACTTCCCGTCCTTCGAACCCCAGTCAGCATCCAATGGGGCGTCTTCGAGTGGCTGTGGTCAGTGATGCGCTCTATCCGTGGCACAAGGGCGGCAAGGAAGTGCGTTATCTTCATCTCCTTGATGCCCTACCCGAACACGGAATGGACGTTGGCGTGTATTCCATGAAGTGGTGGGACGACACGCCCCCGGCCAGGGAGACGGAGTTCGGGTCATTGACCTACGATGCCATCTGTCCTCGAGTGGCTATGTATCGAGGCGACCGACGGTCGGTCTTCCAAGCCCTCTTGTTCGCCGCGTCAGCCTTTCGCCTGTTGTCACGCAAGTTTGACGTGATCGAAGCCGACCACATGCCCTATCTCCAACTCGTGCCGTTGCGCCTCGTCGCCTGGATCAAGCGAGTCCCCCTCGTCATCACCTGGCACGAGGTTTGGGGAAAGGATGGCTGGCGTTCGTACATTGGCCACATGGGCTTCGCCGCGGCGATGATTGAACGAGTCTGCATTCAATTGCCGGACAGAATCGTCGCGGTCTCCCAGGGAACCGCTGACAAATTGGTGGCGGCGGGCGCAAGGCGCGACCGAGTCTGCGTGGTCCCAAACGCCCTTGACCTCGCTCAGCTGCGTAGTAGCGTTCCCCAGTCGTCCGCCCCGGAGCTTCTCTTCGTCGGACGCCTCTTGGAACACAAACACGCGGATCTGGCAATCGAGGCTACGCGGATACTGGAGGAAAGAGGGCTCGTCGTCCACCTAGGCATCGTCGGCGTTGGGCCTGAAGAAGCTCGACTGCGAAAACAGGCCGCGGACTTAGGACTCAACGGGCTAGTTACGTTTTACTCGACGGTTGAAACTCAGTCCGAGCTTTGGTCGCTCATCCTTAGTAGCAAGGTGATGCTGGCGCCCTCGGTTCGAGAGGGCTTCGGACTCGTGGTCGCGGAATCCCTTGCGCTCGGCACCCCGGTGGTCTGCGCGCTTCATCCCGACAACGAATCCTCTAGATTGGTCGGTCCGGACACGGGATCTCTGGTTCCCGCATTCGACGCCGACGCCCTAGCCGACGCCGCCGAGCGCTGGC
>DASPVS010000420.1:0-15059 GCA_035622235.1 Acidimicrobiales bacterium
GCGGGTAGCAGATGGAACAGGGCACACGACAACGTGACCACACCCGCCGTTCGCTACGTAAACGGCCGCGAGACCGAACGGGTCCTCGACCCACAAGCGCACCGGTAGCAAGGTGAGAAGACCCCGCCGCTCGGTCGGCACGCCGACACTCATCGCCCAGGAACGCCCAGGAGCGATCGTTGGGACCGCGCGTCGTGCACTTGCGTGCCAGGCGGCGGGTTCGTCGCGCGTGTCTCGGCCGTCGGGCCACTGAAGCGGCGCACCGAGCCCGGGCCGGCTGAGGCGCCAGCGTGAGGTCGGTTCCTCCATGAGCAACGACTGCACGGGGACGCTGCCCGAGTTCGTTACGAGCACCCTGACCGTTAGACGTTCTCCGACGATCACCTCACCGGCGCGAGAAACGACACCTACCTGTACGTTCCTCCGCGCGGTGCGTGCCACCCTCCAAACCCTGAAGGTACAGACCACCAACAACGCCGAAGTCGCCGAGCCGAGAACCAGAAATTCCTGGACGCCCGCCAGAACTCCTGTGACCAGGAGCCCTACGGACACTGCAACGAGAGCGCCTCCACGTCCGGTGAGCATCGACGACCAGATCGCGCGCTCAGCGCCCGCCGATCGGAACCGGTTGACTCGAAGTGATCTCCTCCACGACCCCCGATGCAGTCACACCAGCGAGCTCTGCTGCCGGTTGCACGACCACGCGGTGCCCGAGCGCCGGCTCGGCGACGTCCTTCACGTCGTCGGGGATGACGTACGACCGTCCGCGTGAGACGGCGATGGCG
Organism: Acidimicrobiales bacterium; assembly: GCA_035622235.1. GTDB lineage: Bacteria > Actinomycetota > Acidimicrobiia > Acidimicrobiales > UBA8190 > DASPVS01. The sequence goes on from DASPVS010000420.1 coordinate 786, forward strand.
GCCGCGGCGCCAAGAACGGCCAGACCCGCGCGCGGGGAAGCCCCCACCGCCAGCTCAGGATGCGACCGGGTCGAAGCCACGAGATCGACCACGAACCCGCGTACCTCCGGGCTCAGATGCACGTTCTTGACCGCCGCTGCAAAGGCTGAGATGACTTGCGGGTCACAGGCCGGAGGCAGGTCCTCAGGCTTCGGGCGCTTTTCACGCGACCCCAACAGCTCTTCTTCGGACCGTCGGTCGGGGTACCCGAGGCTTACCCTGAGAAGAAAGCGGTCGCGCTGGCTGTGTGGTAGCGGAAAGGTTCCAGCGGAGTCGAACGGGTTCTGTGTGGCGAGCACCATGAACGGTCTGGGGAGCGCGTAAGTCGCGCCGTCGGAGCTCACCTGTCGTTCTTCCATCGCCTCTAGCAGAGCCGATTGTGCCTTCGGGGAAGCTCTGTTGAGCTCGTCGGCAAGAAGGACGTTCGTGAACACCGGGCCGCGGCGAAAAGCAAGGCCACCGTGGTCGCGATCGAGAACGACAGAGCCCGTTACATCCGATGGAAGCAAGTCGGCGGTGAACTGGACGCGACGGAACCCGAGCCCGACCGATCGCGCGAGCGCCTTTGCCAGCGTGGTCTTGCCGACTCCCGGGCGGTCCTCCACGAGAAGATGTCCTTCGGCCATGAGGCATGCGAGCGCGAGCCGGACAGCGCGGTCGTTGCCGAGGTAAGCGAGCTCCACGTTCTCCACGATCCGCTCGAAGGCGAACGCGAGTCGTTCTGTCGATTCGAGATCGGCGAACTGGACCGGCGATGAATATGAGTTGGAGCGGGGTGGAGCAGGAGGAGCTTGCGAAGGCCCGTGAGGGGGCGACGGAAGCGCTGTGCTCTCGCTCACCGGTTCATGCCAACTCTGCCCGGCCTTCATGCGGGCTCGAGGCGTTCGCCATCCATCGTTTGGGAATACGACCTGCGGACCTCGCTCGCGCGCCGGACTCGACAGCACCCCGGATCGCTCGAGCCATGAGCACGGGGTCGCGCGCACGCGTGATCGCCGAAGCCACCAGTACCCCGTCGCAACCGAGCTCCATCGCGAATGCCGCGTCGGAGGCAGTCCCGATCCCGGCGTCGAGAATGACCGGGACACTCGCACGTTCGGCGATGAGCTCCACGTTGTGCGGGTTCCGTATTCCGAGTCCGCTTCCGATCGGAGAGCCGAGTGGCATCACAGCCGCGCAACCGGCCTGCTCGAGACGGCGCGCCAGTACGGGATCGTCGGTGGTGTAAGGGAGGACGACGAACCCCTCGTCAGATAGTTGCTCGGCGGCGTCGAGGAGCTCGACGGGATCGGGTAGAAGCGTGTCCTCGTCGCCGATGACCTCGAGTTTCACCCAATCGGTTTCGAACGCTTCCCTCGCGAGCTTGGCGGTGAGCACGGCTTCGGCGGCGGTAAAGCAACCTGCGGTGTTCGGGAGAATCCTTATCGACCGGGATTGCAGCACCTCCAGGATCGAGCCACGCGCGACGGGGTCGACGCGGCGCACAGCGACCGTGGCGACGTTCGTTCCGGACGCGTCGACGATGGACCTGAGAACGTCCAAGCTCTGGACTCCGCCCGTTCCCAGCATCAGGCGCGAGGGCAGCTCGATCCCCGCCATGATCAGCGGTGCGTCGGTCACCCCGTCATCCACCCGCCGTTGCGGTGACGATCTCGACCCGATCTCCCGGACGGACCTCGGTGCTGCTCCATCGGCTCTTCGGGACGACTTCACGATTTCGTGCCACGGCGATCCCCTTCGGTCCTCCGCTCCATCGTGCTACAAGATCTGCGACCGTCGTTCCGGGTACGACATCGAACGACTCCCCGTTCACCTCGAGCTTCAGCATGCCAGGCCCGAGGGAGAGCCAAATCGCGCCGGATGGAAAGGCTTGAACTGGGGGATCTCGTCCGTGCCGTCGAGAGCGGCGAGGACGGCTTCCGCCGTTATCGGCGCGAGAAGGATCCCGTGACGAAAATGCCCAGTCGCTACGACAAGGCCCCCGACCGTGCGACCTTCAGCGTCTGTGACCGGGCCGACGATGGGGCCGTTGTCGGGAGAACCCGGTCTGAGCCTTGCGATCGCTTCATCGAACACGAGCTCCGTCACGCCTGGGACCAACCGGTGGGCGTCGCGCAACATCTCGTAGACCGCGCCTGCCGTCACGGTCGTGTCGAATCCGACCTCCTCCACCGTCGAGCCGACCACGACGCTCCCGTCGGCTCGTTGGACCAGGTACACAGGCGTCCCCTGCACGTACCCGCGAACGGTGTGCCCGAGTAACCTCCTCACTTCGACTGAACCCGACGATCGACGAGGACGGAGACGAAGTATCTGGCCCTTTACCGGACGCGTCGGTATCTCGACGTTCTCGGGAAGCCCGGCGATCTGCCCGGTCAGACACCCGGCCGCAAGCACGACGTTCTCCCCCCCGAGAAAAACGTCCTCTTTCCCGAGAAGATCTTCTTCGATCCGGACACCGCTCACCGAACCGTTACCGAGCTCGACACCGCTCACGCGAGCTCTGTGTAGCGCGACCCCTCGCGATTCGTTCGCAGCCAGAAGTGCGGTGACGAGGAGACGGTTGTCCACCTGGTGGTCGTCGCGCACCCACATCGCCGCACGTATTCCCGGAGCGAGCGCCGGCGCGAGCGATCGCGCCGCCCTTGCGGTGATCCACTCCGAGGACAGGCCGAGCTCCTTCTGGAACTGGTAGAGGCGAGCCAGCCACTCGCGATCGTCCGAGTCCGAACCGACGAGAAGCGTTCCTTCGGCTTCGTAACCGACCTCCAGTCCTGCATCAGCTTCGAGCTCACTCACGAATTTCGGCCATCGACGGGCTCCCGCGAGGCCGAGCTGCAGAAGCTGCTCTTCGCCGAAGTGGACCTCGGTAACCGGCGCGAGCATGCCCGCGGCCGCCCACGTCGCTCCCTTCCCCGGGTCCGGATCGACGATTGCGACCGTTCGCCCGGTTCGCGCCACGAGCCAAGCGCACGCAAGTCCGATGACGCCGGCACCCACCACGACGACGTCGTATTTCAGGTCCCGTTTCATGGGGGACCGTGTCACGGCGTGTATCCTACGGGGACTGCAGCAGGGCCAACGTCGTCCCGGGCCGCAGAGTGGGTCCATGTGTCTGCCCTCGGAGATCCGGTGACGACTACTCGCCAGAAGCCCAGCCAACCCCGCTTGCCGACCCCGGTCCCGTCGCGTGCTGCGTTCGGGCTCTACGACCCGCGTTTCGAGCACGACGCGTGCGGAATAGCTCTGGTGGCCGACCTGCAAGGCAGGAAGAGCCACAGGCTGGTCGAGCAGTCGCTCGTCGCCCTCGAGCATCTCGCACACCGCGGCGCGACGGGAGCGGAGGTTGCGACAGGTGACGGCGCAGGGGTGTTGGTCCAGCAGCCGCACCGGTTCTTCGAATCGGTCTTGCCGTTCCCCATCCCCGAGAAGGGGAGATACATAGCAGGGATGGCGTTCCTTCCGGTGGAGGAAGATGACGCCTCAAAGGCCCAGAAGCGAATAGAAGAGCTCGCGACCGAAGAGCAATTGATCGTGCTCGGATGGCGCGACGTACCGACCGATCCTTCGGGAATCGGCGAGAGCGCGCTGCGTGCGATGCCACGCTTCGTACAGGTGGTACTCGCCGCGAGCCCGGAGGTCTCGCTCGATCCGGCCGATCCGGTCATCGCCCTCGAGCGAATGGCGTTCTGCCTGAGAAAGCGCGTCGAGCACGAATTGCGCGAGGTGTATTTTCCGTCGCTTTCCGCACGGACGATCGTCTACAAGGGAATGCTCACGCCTCACCAGCTGACCCCGTTCTTCCCCGACCTGTCCGACGAACGGTTCGAGTCCGGTCTGGCGTTGGTCCATTCTCGATTCTCGACGAACACCTTCCCCTCGTGGCCGCTCGCTCACCCTTACCGCTATCTGGCACACAACGGTGAGATCAACACCTTGAGAGGAAACCGGAACTGGATGCGAGCGCGCGAAGCCTTGCTCTCGGGTGCGTTTCCAGGCGATCTCGACCGTTTGTTCCCGATCTGCGATCCTGCCGCGAGCGACTCAGCGTCTTTCGACGAGGTGTTGGAGCTACTCCACCTCGGCGGCAGATCGCTTCCGCTATCGGTGCTCATGATGATCCCCGAGGCTTGGGAGAACCATGAAGCGATGGATCCGGCGCGGCGAGCCTTTTACAGGTATCACGCGTCATTGATGGAGCCCTGGGACGGGCCGGCCGCGGTCGTGTTCACCGACGGGACGATCGCCGGAGCCGTGCTGGATCGAAACGGCCTCAGACCTGCGCGCTATTGGGTGACGGGGGACGGCCTGGTCGTTCTCGCCTCCGAGGTCGGTGTGCTGGACATCGATCCGGCTCGGATCGTCCGCAAGGGACGGCTCCAGCCGGGCCGCATGTTCCTCGTAGACACCGCTAAAGGTCGAATCGTCGAAGACGACGAGATCAAGGCGGAGCTCGCCGCCGAGCACCCCTACCAACAGTGGCTCGAGCAGCAGGTGGAGCTCGAAGACCTGCCTCCCCGGACGATGTTGACCCCGCAGCACGCATCGGTGGTCCGTCATCAAAGGCAGTTCGGCTACACCAACGAGGAGCTCAGGATCATTCTCGGTCCCATGGCTCAATCCGGGGCAGAGCCGATCGGGTCGATGGGCAACGATGCGCCGCAGGCCGTCCTGTCCGACCGCCCGCGAGTCCTCTTCGACTATTTCACCCAGCTCTTCGCGCAGGTGACAAATCCACCCCTCGATGCGATCCGAGAAGAACTCGTCACGGCGAGCCGTTCGAGGCTCGGCCCGGAGCAGAACCTGCTCGAACCCGTTCCCGGGTCGTGCAGGCAGATCGTGTTGCCCTATCCGGTCATCGACAATGACGACCTGGCCAAGCTCGTGTACGTGAACGAGCACGGAGAGACGCCCGGTTTCAAAGCGTTCGCCATCGACGGGCTCTTCGATGTCGACGGCGGGGGTGAAGCGCTTGCGGCAGCCATCGAAGAAGTCCGCAGGCGCGTGAGCATCGCGATCGCGCTCGGCTCGAACATCATCGTCCTCTCCGATCGGAACTCGAATGCGGCAATGGCGCCGATACCTTCTCTCCTTCTCACCGCCGCGGTGCACGAGCACCTCGTACGTGAAAAGACACGCACGCGTGTCGGGCTCGTAGTGGAGTCCGGAGACGCCCGCGAGGTCCATCACGTCGCGTTGCTCATCGGCTACGGCGCGTCTGCGGTGAACCCGTACCTTGCCTTCGACACGATCGAGGACATGATCTCCAACGGCCTGCTACCCGGAGTGACCCCCCGTCAGGCCCGTAAGAACTACATAAAGGCGGCTTGCAAGGGTGTCATAAAGATCATGTCGAAGATGGGAGTCTCCACCGTCGCTTCTTATACCGGTGCGCAGATATTCGAGGCCGTTGGGCTGAACGGTGAGGTCATCGACGAGTACTTCACCGGAACCGTCAGCCGCATCGGGGGAGTCGGCTTGGACGTGCTGGCGCAAGAAGTGGTCGCGCGTCACGAAATCGCGTACCTGACCCGGCCCACCGAGCTCGCGCACCGAGAGCTCGAGGTCGGCGGCGAGTACCAATGGCGACGCGAGGGGGAAGTCCATCTCTTCAATCCGAAGACCGTGTTCAAGCTTCAACACGCCACCCGCGCCAAGCGCTACGACATCTTCAAGGAGTACACGCGTCTCGTCGACGACCAGTCACAGCGCCTGGCGACGCTTCGAGGGCTCTTGCGACTTCGCACCGTGGAGGGTGGACCTCTGCCGCTGGACGAGGTGGAACCTGTCTCGGCGATCGTGAAGCGCTTCTCCACGGGAGCCATGAGCTACGGCTCGATCTCAGCGGAGGCTCACGAGACGCTGGCGGTCGCGATGAACAGGATGGGGGGTCGGTCGAACACCGGAGAGGGTGGAGAGGATCCCGCTCGTTACGTGCCCGACCCGAACGGCGATCTCAGGCGCAGTGCCGTAAAGCAAGTTGCTTCGGGCAGGTTCGGCGTCACGAGCGAGTACCTGACCAACGCCGCCGACCTTCAGATCAAGATTGCCCAAGGCGCCAAGCCAGGAGAGGGTGGCCAGCTCCCTGGACACAAGGTCTATCCCTGGATAGCCAAGACCCGCTTCTCGACTCCGGGAGTGGGTCTGATCTCGCCACCACCGCATCACGACATCTATTCGATCGAGGACATCGCCCAACTCATTCACGACCTGAAGTCGTCGAACCCGTCTGCCCGAGTTCATGTGAAGCTCGTGGCGGAAGTCGGTGTCGGCACGGTCGCGGCCGGAGTTGCGAAAGCCAAATCGGACGTCGTGCTGATATCGGGACATGACGGAGGAACCGGCGCGAGCCCGCTCACCTCGATCAAGCACGCTGGTATCCCCTGGGAGCTCGGTCTTGCCGAGACTCAGCAGACGCTCATGGCGAACGGTTTGCGAGACAGGATCGTCGTCCAAGTCGACGGTCAGCTGAAGACGGGCCGCGACGTGATCGTCGGTGCTCTTCTGGGAGCGGAAGAATTCGGCTTCGCGACCGCACCGCTCGTCGTCTCCGGGTGCGTGATGATGCGTGTTTGTCATCTCGACACGTGTCCCGTGGGCATCGCGACTCAAAACCCGAAGCTTCGTGAGCGCTTCACGGGAAAGCCCGAGTTCGTGGAACACTTCTTCGAATTCATCGCGGAAGAGGTCAGAGAGCACCTTGCGTCACTGGGACTGCGTTCGTTGGACGAGGCGATCGGTCGGGTCGACCTCCTCGATGTCGACGACGCGATCGACCACTTCAAGGCGGGAGGACTCGATCTCACTCCGGTGCTAGCCGAGCCCATACCCGGTCCTCCGACAGACCGTCGGTGCTGCACCGAGCAGTACCACGGCCTCGACAAGGCACTCGACCACAAGTTCATCGACTTGTGCGAACCAGCGATCGCGAGGGGGGAAAGGGTCTCGGTGAACCTAGAGGTGACGAACCGCGACAGAACCGCGGGGACGCTTTTGGGGCACGAGATAACGAAACGTCGCGGGGCCGACGGTCTGGCCGACGACACCGTGACGATCACGTTGCGCGGCTCCGCCGGCCAGAGTCTCGCTGCGTTCGTCCCGCGTGGGGTCACGCTGCGTTTGTTCGGAGACGCGAACGATTATTTGGCCAAGGGTCTCTCCGGGGGACACGTGATCGTGTGCCCGGACGAGACGGCTCGGTTTGCTGCGGAGGAACAGATAATCGCGGGCAATGTCATCCTCTACGGTGCGACGGGGGGAGATGTGTTCATCCGTGGACAAGTAGGTGAGCGGTTCGCAGTTCGCAACTCCGGCGCCACCGCCGTAGTGGAGGGGGTGGGCGATCACGGTTGCGAGTACATGACCGGAGGTCTCGTCGTCGTTCTGGGTCCCACCGGGCGCAACTTCGGTGCGGGCATGTCGGGCGGTGTCGCGTATGTCTACGACCCCGACAGCTCGTTCAGCTCCCGGGTGAATTTCGAGATGGTCGACCTCGAACCTCTCCACGACGAAGATCGCCAACGACTGGAAACGGTGGTTCGTCGTCACCTGGAAGAGACCGAGTCGGTGCCGGCGAAGCGCATTCTCGAGTCCTGGCCTGCGTCGGCTGCTGACTTTCTGAAGGTGATGCCCCGCGACTACCGACGCGTCCTCGAAGCGGAGAAGCGAGCACGCGAGACAGGGATCTCAGTCGACGAAGCGGTCATGGCCGCGGCGCACGGCTAAGTTCGCGATGGGAAAGCCAACGGGGTTCCTCGAGCACGGCCGTGCACTGCCCGCACGAAGACCGGTGGCCGTCCGTCTGCGTGACTGGCACGAGGTCTACGAGCAGTTCCCCGAGGCCTCCGCGCGCGATCAGGCGTCGCGATGCATGGACTGCGGAATTCCGTTCTGTCACGAAGGTTGTCCGCTCGGCAATCTCATACCCGAATGGAACGACCTCGTCTGCGGCGGAGACTGGTCCGGGGCCATCGAACGCTTGCACGCCACGAACAACTTTCCGGAGTTCACCGGGAGATTGTGTCCCGCGCCTTGCGAAGGTTCGTGTGTCCTCGGGATCAACGCGGACCCCGTGACGATCGAGCGGATCGAATTCGAGATCGCAGAACGGGCGTGGTCCGAGGGATGGGTGGAGCCGCAAGTCTCCAACGTGCGGAGTGGAAAGTCCGTCGCCGTGGTGGGTTCCGGGCCGGCGGGCCTCGCAGCCGCACAACAGCTGGCGCGAGCAGGACACCGCGTCGTGGTCTTCGAGCGAGCGGAAGCACCGGGCGGCCTTCTCAGATACGGGATACCGGAATTCAAAATGGAGAAGCGGATTCTCGAACGACGCATCGCACAAGTTCGTGCAGAAGGTGTCGAGTTCCGTTGTGCGACGTCTGTAGGAGAGCCTGAACCTCAACTGACTCCAAGCCCGAGCGGAGCGTCAGCTGATCGAGCCGGGACCGCCTCGGCACCCGACGTGCAAGTCGTGTCTGCACGATCTGTCGCCGATGAATTCGACGCCCTTGTTCTCGCAGGAGGCGCGACACTTCCGCGCGATCTGGAGATAAAGGGTCGGGAGCTCCAGGGTGTGCACTTCGCAATGGAGTACTTGAAGCCGTCCAACCTGGTACAAGAAGGAATCCTGAGCGAGTCGCCGATCACCGCCAGCGGCAAGCACGTAGTGATCATCGGCGGCGGCGACACAGGGGCTGACTGCCTCGGGACGGTGCACCGCCAGGGAGCTCTGTCCGTGCACCAACTCGAGATCATGCCTCAACCACCCGATGAGCGCGCTTTTGAGAACCCGTGGCCGACCTGGCCGCTCATCCTACGCACCTCCTCTGCGCACGAGGAAGGGGGCGACCGCGTTTACTCGGTCACGACGAACGAGCTCGTCGACGACGGAACCGGGTCGGTGAGAGCGTTGCGAGCGCATGAAGTCGAAATGACGAACGTGAACGGTCGGAGCGAGTTCTCGCCGGTCGCAGGATCCGAATTCGAGCTCCCGTGCGAACTCGTCCTTCTGGCGATGGGATTCCTGGGTGCTCAACGGACGGGTCTCGTGGAGGACCTCGGCCTGGAGTTGGATCAGCGGGGCAACGTCGCGTGCGACGAAAACTGGCAGACGTCTGAGCCGGCGGTCTTCGTATGCGGCGATATGACCCGGGGTCAGAGCCTGATCGTGTGGGCGATAGCAGAAGGAAGGTCGTGCGCGGCGAGCGTGGACCGCTTCCTCACTGGAACGAGTGCTCTCCCTGCTCCTCTCGTCCCACATCAACTCGCACTTCGCTAACTCGCACTTTCGCTAACTCGCACCTCGCTAACGCGCACCTCGCTAACGCGCACCTCGCTAAACGGTCCCCTCGAGGCCCGGCGCCGGTGCCGCGGTATGTTCCGGATATGCATTGGCGCAGCGAGGACCTGGTCGACCGCGGGGTGCGTCAACGTGGTTTCGACCTGGAGCACGAAGGACGGCTGATACCGGGCCTGCTGTGGACGCCGGACGGAGCTCGCGGACCGCGACCGCTCGTTCTCATCGGTCATGGAGGTTCGAACAACAAGAGACAGGACTACGTCGTGGCGCTCGCTCGACGACTCGTGCGACACCACGGATATGCGGCAGCGGCTATCGACGGGCCGGTCCACGGAGATCGCCGGGCAGACGGGGGAAAGAACACCGCGCTCACCTTCCTCGAATTCGGCCAAGCCTGGAGCTCCCACCCGTCAATGACAGACGAGATGGTGTCCGATTGGCGTCGCACGCTCGACTCGCTGCAGACGCTCGAAGACGTTGGAACAGCGCCGGTGGGCTGGTGGGGACTTTCCATGGGAACGATCCTCGGCTTGCCTGTTGTGGCCGCCGAACCGAGGGTGGAGGCCGCGGTGTTCGGGCTCATGGGACGTGTCGGGCCAACCTGCGATCGAATAACCGAAGACGCCCTCAAAGTTCATTGCCCGGTTCTGTACCTGGTGCAGTGGGATGACGAGCTCTTCGATCGTGAGAGGGCCTTCGAGCTCTTCGACCTGATCGGTTCCGAAGACAAACGACTTCATGCGAATCCCGGTGGACACGGTGAGGTACCGCGTGCGGAGTTCGAAGCGAGTGAGCGGTTCCTAGCCGAGAGACTTGGAAGAGCCGGCTGTGAGACCGGGCGCGATCAGGAACAACAAGATCAGTAGCCGCCGGGATGGTCCAAGATCCTGCGCGGATTGTCGACGAGCATCGAGGAGAGCTGTTCTTCGCTCACGCCCCGGTCGCGCAGTGCCGGCAACACGTCGCGGCTGATGTGAAAGAAGTGCCAGTTGGGTTGGGCGGCTCTGATCATCTCCGGTTCGAACCAGTCGATATGACACGACGCGTCGTGCGAGAGCACCATTCGCTCCGCCCAACCTCGCTCGCACAACCTTGCGACCGTTTCCACGCGAGCGGGAGTCGGACAGAATGCATCCACGCCGAATCGATCCATGCCGAGAGTAGAGCCCGCGCGCAAGAGCTGCTCCAGGTATTCGATGTCGGTCGAATCACCGCTGTGGCCAATCACCACCCGGGTCAGATCCACGCCTTCCTCGGTGAAGACCCGTTGTTGATCGATACCCCGCTGTGTTGCGGCGTGGGTGTGAGTGGAGATCGGCAGCCCGGACTTGCGGTGGACGCGTGAAACGGCCCGTAACACCCTCTCCACGCCTGGGGTGAGCCCGGGTTCATCTGTTGCGCACTTCAAGATGCCGGGGCGTATGCCGGTGCCGGCGATGCCTTCTTCTATGTCCGCCAGGAAGAACTCCTCCAGGGCGTCTACACCACCTCTGAAATCTGCGGTTCGGTAGTCGAAGTAGTGCGGAAGCTCGTTGTAGGTGTAAAGGCCTGTGGCGACGACTATGTGGATCGGCACCTGCTTTGCGACTTCGCGCACCAGTTCGACGTCGCGCCCGAGCCCCACCACGGTGAGATCGACGATGGTCCCAATGCCGTCGCGGTGGAGCTCTTTGAGCCTTTCAACGGCTTCGGCGATCGCCCTTTCTCTGTTCCAGCCGGTGTTCCAGTTGCCCTCTATCTCCGGGGATCTCACGAACACGTGCTCGTGCATGAGAGTTCGACCCAAGTTGTCCGAATCGACGGGACCGAGGACGGTCATGACTTCGCTCATGGCCAAGTTCACCACGGCCAGAGCGCGGCTGCCTATTCAGGCCCAGGGACGCGTGGCGCCCACATAGATTTGAGACCCCCACGCCGCACCCGGCGTGGTCGGGAACTCGTCGATGCGGACAACGGCACCGGTGTTCGGCGCGTCGACCATCTGTCCGGGCGCGACGACTATTCCGACGTGTTCGATGGAGGATATGCCACCTCCGAAGAAAACGAGGTCACCTGCTTCCGGCGCGATCGATGGAGGCAGATGGGGACCGGCGTCGAATTGGTCCTGCGCCACCCTCGGCAGCGCGATGCCCGCTTCGGCGTACGCGGCTTGGACGAGCCCTGAGCAATCGAAGCCCGAAGGGCCCTCGCCCCCCCACTGATACGGCGTCCCCAACTGCTCGAGGGCGAACGCGACGGCTGTAGCTGCAGCCTCTGACGGCGCCGGTGCAGAAAGCGCGGTGCCGTAAGTCGACGCGAGTCGGAGTACCTCGGCAACGTAAGTGGAGTCGTGGTTGTACGCAAAGATGGCGCGAGCCAAATCTGCTCCTCCGCGTGCTCCATTTGCACAGAGGTCACGGGCAGCTGCGTATACAGCGTCGATGGGGTCGTACGGTGTCGGGGGCGCAGTTCCACCGGGAGGAACGGGCTCGTCGTACTCGGCAAAGGTCGACGGTAGAAACTGCATTGGTCCTTCTGCCCCAGCTGAATTGGACCCGGAATGGACGCCAGGTGCCTGCGACACTCCGTTGTCGGATTCGACAGTCCCGATAGCGGCAAGGATCGTCCACGGAAGCCCGGGACACGCGGTAGATGCGCTCACGTACAGGGACAACCAACCCGCTGGGATCGAGCTCAAAGCCCCCTGCGACGGTACGAGATTCCCAACGAGCAGTCCCGGAGCGCTCGCGGCGAGAACGACGACCAACGTCACCGAGGTGAAAATGGCCAGCGAGGAGAGAGCGAACCACCGCACGGGCCGGAAAGGCTTGGGCTTGCGATTTCCGGATGGCACCGGGGTCGGTCCCCTCGGTCATGATCGACAGAGTGAGCTCTCGCTCAGACAAGGAGGCCCGACGTGTATCGCGGTCGCCGATAACGCGGCGCCTGATGGCGCGATGAACTTTTGAGTCAACACGCGCGACGAACAGTTGTCAATGGGCATCGCGGCCAACGGTCGCCGTGGTGTCGGTGTGGGGCTAAGTAAGGCGAGGGCTACAGGCCTTCGGTCTTCACTCGGCCTCTCTTCACTCGGCAAGGGCTTTTGCGACCACCGTGACGTCCTCGCCGCCGAAACCCCGGTCAACTATGTCTGACCATTCACTCGCCAGTGCCCCAAGCGCTTTGAACCGGTGCTGTCCCGTTTCCGAGAGCGCGAGTAAAACGTCCTTCAAGGCGAGCTCCAGCGCGAACTCAGCGGAGAAGTCACCCTTGTCGATGCGAGGAATCTTCGCCGTTTCCCACGGGGAGACCAGGGGGTTCCCGTCGAACGCGTCGACAACAGCGGACGTCTCGAGCCCAAGTAGGTGGGCCAGTGCGAAGGAACTAGCGACCGCTTCGGCGGTGAACGCGAGCATGGTGTTGTTGACCAGCTTCATTCGAGACCCTTCTCCCGCCGGCCCGAGCCATATCGTGCGTCGGCCGATCGCCTCGAACACCTGAGCCAACAGTGGTCTGGCTTCACCCGGGCCAGAGGCGAATATGACGAGGTTGCCTTGTTCCGCGGGTACTTTGCTTCCCGCGACCGGGGCGTCCACGAAGTGGATATCCGCTCGCTCAGCCTTTGCGGTTGCCGCGACGCGATCCGTTCCGTCGATGCCGATGGTGCTCATCTGGGCCCACACGGACCCGGGCCTCATGTTGGCGAGCAAGCCCTGACCCGTGGCGATCGACATGACTGCATCGGCGTTGGTGACCATGGTTATCACGACGTCCGCGTCGGCGACGGCCCCAGGGACCGACTTCGCGATTTCGATACCGGCGTCGGCGAGGCCGTCTCCTGCGACCGGATCTCTATTCCAGGCCACAACGGGGATGCCCGCTCGCAGAGCGCTGCCTGCCATCGCTCTGCCCATGGTGCCCAAACCCAGTACAGCCAACTTCGATGCCTGTGCCATCGCCCGGCCCTCCATTCGCCCGCCAAGGAAGATGCCAACGAAGATGATGGCCGATTCCAATAGCGAACGCGGATGGTGCGCCGTCCCAACGGTGATCGAGACCTGTACTACCTGTAAGGACTCCTAGTGGATCCGATGCGCAAACCACTCCACGGTGACCATGGCGCCCACCCACCAGACGATTGCGACCGTCACGAGGCCGATCACGAGCGCGATGTCTCGATATGTCTTCACGGGCCGCCTCCCCGCTACCCGGCTCGTTCCTAAGTGTCACCCACCTCGGCTGTGGACGGATAGGGGACCAAGCTGGGGAAATCGAAATGCCGTGGAGGTGAGGCCCGTGCGCAGGAGCGGGCGGGCCGTTTCAACCCTGTGTGTCGGGCCCGGCCCGCTCGACGGTGATCCGCAGGAGCACCCGCCGGTCTCTCTCCATCGACGAGCGGTAGTCGTCCCAGTCGGGATGTTCGCCCGAGATGCTCCTGTAGTAGGCGACCAGTCCGTCCATGGCGTCTGGGAGGGAGACAACCTCAGCGCTGCCTTCCACCTGGATCCAGGGCCCGAAGAACGTGTCGCTCATGAGGAGGAGCGCGGCTCTGCCCGTGCGTCGCACGTGCGCCGTCTTCATGGCGGTCTCCCGTGTGCTCACGACGACCGCGCCGCTGCCGTCGACCGCTGCAACGACCGGAGACATCTGCGTCGACCCGTCCTGGCGTGTCGTTGCGATCACGCCCCGATGGTGGGTCCGGGCAAAATCGAGCGCTTCACCGACCCTCACTCCTGCGGACCCTACCGCCCACGATCCTCGGGCGCTCTGCCCAGCGAGATCCCTGCGGAGGCGACGTTGGCGTTCGGTCGGTTGCAATCGGATGGACGAACTGCGCGCCGATATGCTCCGGGCATGTTGAGCACGATGCAGGACGCCCCGCTTCTGGTAAGCGGCATCCTCCGTCACGGCCAGAGGGTCTTCGGCGACAGCGTGGTGGTGACCGTCGAAGCGGATGGTTA
>DASPVS010000421.1:0-5039 GCA_035622235.1 Acidimicrobiales bacterium
CGACGAGCTCGACGCCATCGGGGGCTCACGTAGGGGCGCTTTCTCGGGCGCCGACGACGAGCGCGAGCAGACACTCGATCAGATTCTCACCGAGATGGATGGTTTCGAACAGAACCAAGCAGTCATCGTTTTGGGCGCTACGAACCGACCCGAGATCCTGGACGCCGCCCTGCTCCGGCCAGGTCGCTTCGATCGCCGCGTGGCCGTACCGGTACCCGATCGGGCCGGACGGGAGAAGATCCTCAAGGTTCACGTTCGTGGCGTTCCCCTCGCGCCAGACGTGGATCTGGGGGCGATCGCCGCATCGACGCCAGGAATGGTCGGGGCCGACTTGGCGAATCTCGTGAACGAAGCCGCGCTCGGAGCAGCCAGGCGAGGGAGCGACAAGGTATATGCAAAGGACCTGAGCGACGCCTTGGAGAAAATCGAGCTCGGAGCGCCGCGCGGGATCATCCTCAGCGCCTCCGACAGAGAACGCACCGCGTATCACGAATCGGGTCACGCACTCGTGGGAATGCTTACCCCCGGAGCGGATCCGGTCCGAGAGGTGTCGATAATCCCTCGTGGACTTGCTCTCGGTGTCACCCTCTCAGCCCCGGATTCAGACCCCGTCTCGTACTCAGCCGATGAGCTCGACGCAAAGATCAAGGTGGCACTCGGAGGTCGGGTCGCAGAGGAGGTCGTTTACGGAATCCCGACCACGGGCGCGGAGTCAGACATCAAGCAGTTGACTCACATTGCGAGGCAGATGGTCGGACGCTGGGGAATGAGCGAAAAGCTGGGTCCGGTCACGTTGCTGCCGGACGACGACGAACCTGGATCCGCCGCTTCGAGCGAGACGTCTCCGCGAACGTTGTGGCTCATCGACCAAGAGGTGCAGCGCCTGGTCGAAGATGCGCACAAGGAAGTGACCGAAATCCTTTCCAGTCATCGCAAACAGCTCGACGACCTGGCGAAGGCACTGTTCAGCGCAGAAACGTTGGATGCTGCCTCCGCTTACAAAGCTGCGGGCGTGTCTCCGAAAGGTCATTCGGAGACGCCGCAAGGTGGCGCGCCCGACGGCCCAAAACAGACCGGGCGCGAGGTTGCCGCCACGCCAGCTTGAGCGTGGGTGGCGGGCGAATGCTTGAGCAACGCCACATTCTCCACGCTGAGCAGAGCTGGCAATCAGGACCGCCGTCGAATTCTGTGTCAGATGGATCGTGACGGCCTAGCTGCCATGCCCGAGTCGGGGCCCCAGGTGCAACCGGAGCCACCGACCCAAGCGAGAGGTGGCTCATTTCGTGCACTTCATTCACGTCCGTTCCGCATCTACTTCTGGGGCCAGGTGGTCTCCGCCAGTGGCACCTTCTTGCAGCAGACCGCCGTCGGCTGGCTGGTACTGGAGCTGACCCACTCGGCGAGCGATCTTGGGTTGGTGCTCGCGGCCGGAGGCATCCCCTCTCTTCTGTTCGGTCCGTGGGGCGGGGAAGTGGCGGACCGGGTCGACTTGCGCAAGCTGCTCATCGTTACCCAGACCCTCTACTGCCTCCTCGCAGCACTTCTGTGGGCATTCGCCGCAGCCGGGGCAGTCGACGTCGCGATCCTCGTAGGTATCGGTGTGGCCGGTGGCGTTGTTCAGATCGCCGACTCGCCCGCCCGCCAGGCCTTTGTCAGCCGGCTGGTTCCTGCGTCCGATCTCAGCAGCGCCGTCAGTTTGAACGGGGTGGTGGTCAACACCGCCCGGGTGGTCGGACCGGCTCTGGCCGGCGTGCTGATCGTGACGGTTGGAACCACCGTGTGCTTCGGTCTCAACGCGTTGTCCTATCTGGCCGTCATCGCCGCCCTGCTAGTGATCCGGCCATTGAAGGGCGAAGGACGTAGCGCGCCGGCGCCGGGACGTAAAGGAGTCAAAGAGGGATTGAAGTACGTGGCCAGTCGTCAGCAGCTGCGGTTGCCACTTCTCATGATGTCGGTGGTCGGCCTTCTGGCGTTCAACTTCGCCGTCATCTTGCCCGTGTTGGCCAAGGACACCTTCAAAGGCTCCGCCGGTACTTACGGGTTACTCACGACGATGCTCAGCATCGGTGCGATTGTCGGATCTCTGTCAGTTGGGCTCATTCATCATCCGCGGCGCAAATACCTCCTTTTCGCAGCTTTGGGCTTCGGCATAGCGCTGGCGGCTACCGCGGCCGCTCCGGACGTCGCCATCGCCTGCGTCACCTTGGTGGCGACGGGAATCAGTGCTTTCTGCTTCGTGACCCTGTGTTCGACGACCCTCCAGCTGCACAGCTCGAGCGCGTACAGAGGACGGGTCATGGCGTTGTGGGTGTTCGTTTACATCGGTACTACACCCATCGGCAGCATCCTCACCGGGTGGATCACAGAGGCCGGCGGCGCCCGGGTGGCCCTTTTGGTCGGTTCCGGCGCTTGCCTCGTCGCGGCTCTGATGGCCGCCTTCACCCGCACTCCGCCGAACCCGGACGCGACGCTGAGCGATCTCACGCCTTAAATGGAAGATAGGTGAAATGAAAGAGGGGAGCGCCTGCCGCTCTACTTCGAGCCGGAACCGCCGTCTACCCGGGAGGATCATGTGAACGAGGAGAAAACAGTCACCCGTTACAAGCCGACTTCTGAGTCGCCGCTCTTCATCTTTGCGATGGATCAGCGGGCATCGTTCGCCCAGGCGCTTTTGCACACGAGCAACCCTCCGACCGACGAACAGCTGACCCAGATGCAAGAGGCCAAGATGCTCATCTACGAGGGGGCCCGTAAAGCCGTTTCGGACGGTCTCCCTGTCGGCAGAGCGGGCGTGCTCGTCGACGAGCGACTAGGGGCCGATGTCGCAAGGAGAGCCAAGGCAGACGGATTCGTTCTGGCGATGCCCATAGAGAAGAGCGGGACTGAACTTTTCGAGCTGGAGTACGGCGACCGATATTCCGAACACGTCGAGGCGTTCGACCCCGACTTCTTCAAAGTTCTCGTGCGCTACAACCCGGCGGACAAACCTGACGACCGGGCTATTCAGATCCAACGTCTCGCAAAGGTTTCCGTCTGGGCGGAAGCCGTAGAGCGACCGTGGCTCTTCGAGCTCCTCGTCCCGCCAACCCGTGAACAACTTGCGCAATGCGAGGATCAAGCTCACTTCGACGTAAACGCCCGCCCCGCTCTTACCGCAGAGGCAATCCGATCATTGACAGAAGGTGGGGTTCATCCGACGGTCTGGAAGCTCGAAGGTTACGAGACATCGGAGGGAGCCGAGGAAGTTCTGACCGCAGTCGCTGAGGACAGGACCCACCCCGCAGAGTGCATTGTCCTGGGTCGCAATGCCCCGTTGGAACAAGTCGAGCACTGGATCGATGTCGCGGCGCCCCTGCCGGGGTACGCGGGCTTCGCGGTCGGACGCAGCTTGTGGTTGAAAGCGCTTTTGGACCTGAACGCGGGACACATACAGCGCCCGCAGGTCGTCGACGTCGTCGCCGACCGCTACCGAACGCTGATCGAGACGTATTCCGAGGTAAGGCGACCCGGTTCAGTGGGCGGAAAGCGGGGGGACCCGTTCACCTTGGACAATCCTCGTTTGACGCCCGATCGTGAAGAAAGGATCCGTCGGGCCCTGCGTGGCGCGGACATGCGAGGCACCAAGCTTCCGGCCTGGATGGCGGCCACTCTCCTGGCCGAAGTCGACGCGCTACGAGCCGAAGAGGGAAAGACACCCTCCTGATCTGGGCGGCGCCGAACAGACAGCGTGGTCCAGCGCAAGCTACGCCTCAAGCGAGGTGCGACTTCTGAGACGCGGGGGAATCGGGTACGCGGTCCGATAACTCGAGTGCCTCCACGAGGTCGGTGCGGGCCCGCGCAACGCGGGAGCGAATCGTTCCCACGGGACACTCGCACACCGCTGCGGTGTCCTCGTACGAGAGACCGAGCATCTGGGTCAGAACAAAGGCCGTCCGCCTGTTCGGCTCCAGTTGGCGCAGTAGATCCATCACGACCGTCTTCTGCCCGGCATCGGGGCCCCACTCCTCGCCCTCCGCGACCGAGGACAACGATCGGTCTCTCCGACGGCCGCGCTCTCTCGCGCGGATCTCGTCGAGGCACGTGTGGCGGGCTATGGACAGGAGCCAAGTTCGGGCCGAGGACCTCCCTTGGTAGCTCGACAAAGACCGGACCACACGGACGAAGGTCTCTTGAGCCAGGTCGTCGGCGCTCTTCTCGTCGACGAGGCTCGAGCAGAGTCGCCTGACCTGTTCGTAGGCGTGTTCCACCAGGGATTTCAGCGATTCTGCATCTCCGCCTCCGGCTTCAAGGGCTAGGCGGCTCCACGAGTCCACTCCGGCCACGTTAGAGACGGCGCTCCTCTCGACTCCAGTCAGCCCGACCGCTCAACTCCGGTCAGCCCGAGCGCTCGACTCCGGGACCCGACCGCTCCACTTCAATCAGCCCGATCGGCCCTCGGCGAAGGAAACCACCTCTCGCCCCGATTGCCCGGAACCAAATCGGACTCTCGTTCGACTAATCACATGACCGAAGGGTAAGGAGAGCGCAGCAGTGCCAGGGATGAACACCGGGATCAACACGAACGACCCGTCGGTGGTCTCCTCGTTCCAGGCTGCCCTTCTCCATCAATTCCTGGTGGTCCTGGTGGTTCTCGCACTGATCGCCATCTCGTGGAGCGTGCTCCGGTCACTACAGCTACGAAGAGCTGTCGAGGGAGGCGGTCTCCCGCTACGACCGGATTTGGTGTCACCCGAACCGGCCGCCAGGCGCTTGCTCCGAATCTCGTTCGGCCTCATTTGGATCTTCGACGGCATTCTCCAGGGTCAGAGCTCGATGCCACTGGGGCTCGTGCCACAAGCGATCCAACCGACGGCCTCCTCTTCTCCTGATTGGGTCCAGCAGGTGGTGGAATTCGGCGCAAAGGTCTGGGATTACCACCCGGTCCCCGCGGCGACGGCCGCTGTATGGATCCAGGTAGGAATCGGACTCTGGCTCCTCGTGGCCCGGAGCGGCACCTGGTCACGGTTAGCGGGCCTCGTCAGTGCCGGGTGGGGCCTCGT
>DASPVS010000422.1:0-9427 GCA_035622235.1 Acidimicrobiales bacterium
CCTGGGCCTCCGTTTCCGGAGTGAAATCGCTTCCCTGGTAGTCGTAGCCGATGTAGTTACCCTGCTCGTCGTACGCGTGCTCGCCGAACGCCTCTCGGTATTCCTCCGAGACCTCTCCACCCTCCGCCGCTTGTTTGATCGACAGGCTGATGCGACGTCGCTGGAGGTCGATGTCGATGATCTTCACCCACAGCTCTTCGCCGGGTGTGACCACCTGCTCGGGAAGATCCACGTGATGGACGGCCATCTCCGATATGTGGACCAGTCCCTCGATCCCGTCGCCGACCTGTACGAACGCTCCGAAGGGAACCAGTTTGGTGATCCTCCCGTAGACGAGCTCTCCGACTTGGTGGCTGTTCGCGAACTCCTGCCAAGGGTCGGCCTGTGTCGCCTTTAGCGAAAGGCTTATGCGCTCCTTGTCGAGGTCGACGTCGAGGACCTCCACCTCGACCTCGTCTCCGACTGAGACCACCGACGACGGGTGGTCGACGTGGCGCCACGAGAGCTCCGACACATGGATCAACCCGTCCATTCCGCCGAGGTCGACGAAGGCCCCGAAGTTCACGACCGACGAGACGACGCCATGTCGTCGTTCGCCCGGTTTCAGATTCGCGAGGAAGTCTCCGCGCTGCTCGCGTTGGGTCTCCTCGAGCCATGCGCGCCGCGACAGGACCACGTTGTTGCGATTGCGGTCGAGCTCGATGATCTTCGCTTCGATCTTGCGTCCGACGTACGGCTGGAGCTCGCGAACCCTGCGCAACTCCACGAGTGACGCCGGCAGGAAGCCCCGCAACCCGATGTCGACTATCAAGCCGCCTTTGACGACCTCGATGACCGGTCCGGTCACCACCCCGTCGGATTCTTTTATCTTCTCGATCGTCCCCCAGGCCCTTTCGTACTGAGCCCGTTTCTTCGAAAGGACGAGCCGGCCCTCCTTGTCCTCCTTCTGCAGGACAAGAGCCTCGATTCGCTCGTTAAGGCTCACGATCTCTTCGGGGTCCACGTCGTTTCTGATCGAAAGCTCGCGCGCTGGAATGACGCCTTCGGACTTGAACCCGATGTCGAGGAGCACCTCGTCCTTGTCGATCTTCACGACCGATCCGGAGACGATGTCACCGTCGTCGAAGTCGACGATCGTCGAGTCGATAGCGTCCTCGAGAGACCCTCCGGTCAGGTCGTCCTCTACGACCGAGCGGGGCAGGTAGGTACCTGAATCGTCGAATGATCCCATCGGGCCGTCCGAGAACAGAGCCACACTCCCGGGAACGCCCCCGTTTGAGGCAGGCTGACCATTCGGGTCTTCGGGAGGCGGATTCGCGGCGGGGCTGACAGGGACGACATCGGACATGGGACTCGGGTACTCGCTTTCCGGAACGGTGCACCCGAGCATCGAGCGTGCCGGGGCAGGCCACCGACGGTGACCGAAGGGAAATGTTACCAGTCGAGGTAACCGAAGCCCACGGCCGCCTGGGGAAACATGCGTTCGGGAAACACGCGCTCGCCCGACATGCCCTGGGGCAAGCTGCGGACTGCGTGCGCGTACACCCTCAGGCCTTGGCGTCGGCCCAGGAGGTTCCCCAAGCCGCCGTGACCTTGAGCGGAACGTTCAGCTCGGCCGCCTCGCCGACACCGGCCAGAACTTCCGGGACCAGCGAGCCCACCTCCTCCTCTTCGTCCAACGGAGCCTCGACGAGCACCTCGTCGTGAACCTGGAGGACCAGTCGCGCCTCGAGCCGCCGTTCCTCGAGCGCGCGGTCGAGTCGAACCAACGCGACCTTGAACAGGTCTGCTGCGAGACCCTGGATGCCCGCGTTCATCGCTTGACGCTCGGCCGCCATCCGTAACCCGCGGTTCGGTGAGTTGAGGTCGGGCAGGGGGCGACGCCGGCCGAACAGGGTCTCGGTGTAACCGCGAGACCGCGCTTGGGTCACCGCGCCTTCCATGTGCGCCTTGACCGCGGGAAACGCCGCGAAGTAGGCGTCGAGGATCTCGCGCGCCTCCTCTGTCGAGATCGCCAAGCGTTGAGCGAGCCCGAAGGCTTCCATCCCGTACGCGAGCCCGTAAGAGACCATCTTCGCCCGGTTGCGTTGCGAGGGCGTGACAGTCTGTGGGTCGACTCCGAAGACTCGTGCGGCCGTCGTGCGGTGGATGTCTTCGCCGCTTTCGAAAGCCGCCACGAGCCCGGGGTCGTTCGACAAGTGGGCGATCACCCGCAATTCGATCTGGTCGTAGTCGGCCACGAGGAACCTGCAATCGTCGGCGGGAATGAACGCCTTGCGCAGCTGCAGTCCCACTTCGGAACGGACAGGAATGTTGTGGAGGTTCGGTCGGTCCGACGACAAACGTCCGGTTCGCGCGACGGTTTGGCCGAACGTCGCATGGATCCGGCCGTCTGCCGCGACCTCGGCCAGGAGGGTCTCGCCGTAGGTCGAGCGGAGCTTCTCCACCTCGCGGTAGCTCAACAACGCGTCGATGATCGGATGGGTCCCCCGCAGCTTCTCGAGTGTCTGGGCATCGGTGGAGTAACCGGTCTTCGTCTTCTTCCCCGGCTGCAGCCCTAGGCGGTCGAAAAGCACGGACCTCAGTTGAGGAGTCGAGTTCACGTTGATGGGCTCACCGGCGAGGCGCTGCACCTCCGCCTCGAGCGTGCGGCATTGTGACGTCAGGTCGGTCGCGATGCGACGAAGTTCGGCTTCGTCGACGCGAATTCCCGCCACCTCCATCTTCGCGAGGACGCGGACCAAGGGAAGTTCCACCTCGTCATGAAGGCGGGAAATGCCTGATAGCTCGAGCGAGCGCCTGAGAGGCGCGTTCAGGAGCCGGAGCGCGACCGCGCGCCGGGCGCTGGACGTCGGCGCGTCTTCGGTCCCTTCCTCTTCTAGCGCCAGACGACCTTCGGCAGGAGCGTTGTCTGCAGCGAGCGAAAACCCGAGGTATCTCTCGGTCACGTCCTCGAGCCGGTACGCGCCCGTCGAGGGATCGAGGAGATAGGCGACGACCCCTGTGTCGAGTTCGAGTGCCTTCAGATCCGCGCCGTGTTGCAACAGCGATCGCATGAGTTCCTTCGCCCCATAAGTGACGACGTCGGTGAGCTTCGCGATCTCTGTGATCACCTTCTCCGACTGCAGGAGATCGCTTCCGAGCCAAATCACCTCCGCCTTCACATCGGGGGAAGCCACGTCTGGTTGCGCGTGTGGGGGTTGCGCGTCCACCGATTCCTCTTCCCCGCGCGCTAGAGCGATTCCCGCGATCGCACTACGACCCGGGTCGCCCGACCAGAGCACCGCGAGCGCTTTAACAACTCCTGTCTTTTCCAATGCCCGGATGGCGGAAACCGCTTCCCGGATGTCCTGGGGCTCCCACGTCGTGAGATCCTCGAGAACCGCCGCTTGGGCCGCTGTCGGCTCGTCGGTCTCGGTGGCGGCGTCGTCGCCCACGAGCGGAGCCAATCGCTCCCATGAGGTTCGCAACTCGAGTTGTCCGAAGACCCGCCTCATCTCGGGGACGTCCCAGTTACCGAG
Organism: Acidimicrobiales bacterium; assembly: GCA_035622235.1. Classification (GTDB taxonomy): domain Bacteria; phylum Actinomycetota; class Acidimicrobiia; order Acidimicrobiales; family UBA8190; genus DASPVS01. The sequence continues at coordinate 3,522 of DASPVS010000422.1, forward strand.
CGACAGGTCCTCGACATGTACATCGAGGGGGACGTCGCGGACGAGCGGGATCACTCGTGCGTTGCGCAGGACCTGATCTTCCGCTGCCTCGAGGTTCTGGCGAAGTTTCGGCGTCAGCTCGTCGAGATGAGCGAACAGACCGCCGAGGTCGCTGTACGTGTTGATCAGCTTGGCGGCTGTCTTCTCCCCCACTCCCGGCACGCCGGGCAGGTTGTCCGACGAGTCGCCGCGCAGGGCTGCAAGCATCGGGTACAGACGCGGGGGAACCCCGCACCGCTCGAGTATCCCGGCTTCGTCGTAGAGGACTGTGTCTGAAATCCCGCGACGCGTGTAGAGCACCTTTATGGTCGGGTCCTCAACCAGTTGAAACGTGTCGCGATCCCCGCTCACCACCATCACGTCGAGCCCGCGGTCGCGCCCTTCTGTGGCAAGTGTCGCAAGCACGTCGTCAGCCTCGAAACCGGGAGCCTCCACTCTTGTGATGCCCATGGCGTCGAGCACGGCCCTCACGAGATCGAACTGCGGACTCAACAAATCCGGAGTGTCGGGCCTGTTTCCCTTGTAATCCGCGACCAGATCGTCGCGGAAGGTCGGCTCGGGCCGGTCGAACGCGACGGCCATCGCGCTCGGCTGGTAATCGCGGATCAAGTTGACGAGCATGGACGCGAAACCGTGCACGGCGTTCGTGACCGTGCCCGAAGCGGTCGCCAGGTCGGTGGGCAGCGCGAAGAAAGCTCGGAACACGAGCGAATTGCCATCGAGGAGTGCGATCGGGCCACGTTCGGGCACAGCAACAGGCTAGGAGGACCGGCAGGGTCCCGGCACGGGGACGGGCGCTTTTGCTAAGGGACGAGCGTGCCGTCGAGGACCTCTTGGGCGATGTCACGCATGCGGGCCCGACGTTGCATGGCTGAACGTTGAACGAACGAGAAGGCTTCCGCCTCGCGCATTCCGTGCTGGTCCATGAGCACGCCTTTCGCACGATCGACCACTCGACGGGTTTCCAGCTTGTCCTCGAGAGTCGCAACCTCGCCCGAGAGCCGGGCCTGCTCTTCCTCGATCGCACGGAACTCCTCGAACCGCGCCAGCGCCACCTCGATGGCGGGGACGAGCTCGCCCCTTTGAAACGGCTTCACGAGGTACGCGGAAACGCCCGCGTCGCGAGCTTCCTCGATGAGGTTGCGTTGGCTGAAGGCCGTGAGGATCAGCACCGGCACCCGCGTTCCAGCGGCGATCTGACGGGCTGCCTCGATGCCGTCGATTCCGGGCATCTTTATGTCGAGGATCGCAAGATCCGGAGATTGCTCTTGGACCAGGTCCACCGCCTCGTCCCCGCGGCCCGTCTCGCCCACGATCTCATAGCCTTCGCTCTCGAGGATCTCCTTCAGGTCGAGCCTGATGATGGCCTCGTCTTCCGCGATGACGACGCGCTTGGGCATGATCGCCGCTCCTCCTCCCGTCCCGTCGGGTTACCTGGGCTCGATTACCAGCTTGTCGAGCAGCTCGTCTTGGCGACGTTCAAGCTCTGCGATTGTCTCTGCGGCCGCTGCCCTCGCTCGAGCCGCCGTAGTGGCGTGACGCTCGGCGTCGGTGTACTCGTGGGCCGCTATGGGAGTCTCCGACACCAGGGACTTGAGACGGGCTTCGTCGGCGGCGTCGTTCAACACGGCGAGCTGCTCGTCCAACACGGCCAGCTCCTGGCGCGCGCGGACGAGACGCCCATGGACGTCGCGAAGTGACCGCTCGACGAGTGCCCGGTGCACAGTGGGGCGAGTGTAGTTCTGCGACATCGGATGACCCTCCGCACCGCTCCGACCCACCCGCTGGTTTTGTGAGGCGGACCGCTCCGGTGGCTGAGGCCGGTTTGCGCTTCAGGATCTGGCTGAGACCTGTACCTGCTAGAGAGTGCCGAGACCTGTACCGGCTGGACAGTGCGGAGACCCGGATCGGCTAGACAGTGCCGAGACATGTATCGGTAGACAGCAGGGACATAGGTCGAGCCTGGCATCGTTCCAAAGCCCCTCAGGCTCCGAGAGCGTGCCGCCCGGGTGGCGGAATGGCAGACGCGGGGGCCTCAAAAGCCCCTGTCCGTGAGGGCGTGCGGGTTCGAGTCCCGCCCCGGGCACGCTGTGACGTCGCGAGAAAGCGACTATGTCGCAAGACGTCGGTGACAACCAGCTCGAGGTACGGGTTGGTAGTCGATCGTCTCGCCCGGCCTGGGCCTTCTGTGCCTTCGCCTAGCTCCCTAAGGCCTCCTGATCGCAGCCATCGATCAAGCTGTCGAACCCAACGCGCGTCGCTTACGGCCGGTTGTTCCAAACGTGCTGTTCAAGTAGCTTGGGCGCTCGCCTCGGGGGGAAGTTGATCGGACACCATGATCAATGTCGCAACAGTCCACTACCTCAATCCGAAGTGGATCGATCCCCAGCTCCGATACCTAGAAGCCAACATCGACTCGCCCTACCGGGTGTTCGCGTCGCTCGAAGGAATCGACGACCCCGTGCTACGTTCCCGCTTCTTCGCGGTGAGCGACGTCGAAGGCAAACACGCCGAAAAACTCAATTCCCTCGCGGAATTGATCACGTCTCAATCGGAGCCCGATGACGTACTGTTGTTCGTCGACGGAGACGCTTTTCCGATCCGTCCGCTGGTACCTTGGATCGAGAAGACTCTCGCCTCGTATCCACTTGCCGCAGTCCGGAGGGACGAGAACCTCGGCGACCTTCAACCTCACCCCTGTTTTTGTGTGACCACGGTCGGCTTCTGGAGCGCGATCGGAGGCGACTGGGGACGTGGAACCTGGACGAACTCGTCGGGGGCGGAGGTCACAGACGTGGGTGGAATCCTCCTCGAACGACTCCGTGCGAAGGGCACTGATTGGTATCCACTCCTGCGAACCAACTCCAAGAATCCCCACCCCCTTTGGTACGCCGTGTACGACCGAAAGATCTATCACCACGGGGCGGGATTTCGCCAAAAACAAAGCCGAATCGACTACGAGATTTGGCCAAATCGGAACCTGCCACCGCGCACCGCGAGTGATGCGCCGGGTCTGGGGGCTGGGATCAGGAAATTGCTGCGTCAACCTTCGACCATCACGCGTTTGCGGCCGAAGCACGTCGCCCTCGTGCGCGAGGCGACTTCGAACACGATCGCCCAGCGGAGAAGGCAGGGGCTGTGGAAGAGGCGGCTCAGGTACATGGAGAAGACCGAACGGCAATCGAACAAGATGTTCGATCGGCTGTCGCGCGATCCGTATTTCTACCGTCAGCTGGAGGGGTGAACCTACGGTCAGGTAAAGACGTCTCCGCCTAAACGGTCAGGCGTTTTTCAGCAAGAACCTGCAAAGAGGCATCCTGGGTGTAGGGACGTACCAGCTGACGATCGACACCGGCGATCCGAGCGTGGAAAGGCCGGTCGAATCGTGAACGAAGGCCGTCCCCTGGCCAGAGATCGGGTTTCTGAAGACCAGGCGATGCTCCATGTTCACCTGCAACGTACGAAGATTCAGGTCCGTCACGATCGTGACGGGATAAAGAGTATTGAGGTGGACCCGAATCGTCATGCCTCTGTCAGGCCAGTGGGGATCGCTTAGAGCAAACCGAATTTGGTCCGAGCCCACGGGCCTCAGGAAGAGGGTGCTCGTACCGAGGGTCAAGATCGGTATACCCCGTCCCAGCGCGGCGAGAGGTTTGACAAATTTTATCTGCAGTTCCTGGACCGTTCCCGGGCCCCGCTCGACCGGCTGCCAGATGACGTGCTCGAATTGCTGTTTCGGCACGGTCGAGTAATCCTCACCGTTGGATATGTACAAGTCTGAGCAGTCACCCAACACGTAGAGCTCGTCGGCAGGCGCCCAGTTCGGCAAGTGGTTTCCGTGCATCACTTCGCTCTTCAACGACAGGCCGGTGAGCCGGCTTATCGATTCCTGTGTCGAGACGAAGTTATGGATTTGCGTGGAGTTGAACTCCTCCGTAGGGGTTATGGACATGCCGACGTTTGCGACGATGCTGAAGAGACCCAGAGCGGCTGTGAGAACCAAGACAAGAGCCTTGCTCTCGGGACGCCATCTCGCGATACGGCTCCAGATGTCGATAGCACCGACGATCGCACCCACAACCAAGAACGGAACCCAGTCTGCGAGGAACCGCGTTGCGATGTATCCCCAGATGAGCATCGCACCGCCACCGACTGCCGTAGCAACAAGAGCGATCCGCAGCATCTTCACTGCTCTTGGCCGCCTCGGGAGGAAGGACGATATGACCCCCCAACACGCTAGACAGAACAGGAGCGGCGTCGTGACCGTCAAGCTCGCGGTGCGGTAAGCGCGATCGATCACGACTCCGCCGATCGCTTGGGCCGGCGCTGCCGGCAACGTGACGAAGGGGAAGGCGCTCGTGAACCTGATCCCGCCGGGTCCGAAATAGGCCAACAGGGTGCTCGGCAGGAACTGAAGGCCGTAGTTCTTTCCGCCATTGACGGCGAGGAAATAACGGCGATGCGCGTTGACTTGCGTCCACACCTGATCCTGCATTGGCAGGCCGAGGGGTACTCCGAACTTGGCGAAGTTGACAACGCATCCTGCGATGAAGGGTATTAGGCCGACTGCCACCATCGGTAGGGCCCAGCGGCGGTACTCGGAGCCGCCCCTGCCGGTCGCGAACCAGCCGGCGACGAGAAGTGCGCCCAGCACGCACCCCCAACCCGTTGGAACGCGATCGAGGCTCGCGGCAAGGACGAATACGAAGCTCGCGATCACTCGACCGCGCGTGGGTCTTTCGAGAACGCCCAGCAACGCGAAAACGGTTCCTATCGTGAGTCCGACACTCCACGCGAGGTCCTCGTTGTACACGTATGGCGTGGACGCCAGGAAAACGAGGACCGTTCCGCCGAGGACGCTGGCGACGAGAATTCCGAGCGTCCCTGCTTCTGCACGGCCTAATGCCGCGTCACCTCTCAAGAGGATCCTGACCCTCCAAATCAGTAGCGAGGTGAACAGCGCCGTGAAGATCCATGCCGAAAGAAGCGAGAGATTGGTCAGCTGACCATCAAGGCTGCTCGTGAGCAGCAAGATGGGCATACGGATCAACGACGGGAAAATGTTGAAGTATGTGAAGGTGTGACCGTTGTGGATGAATCCCTCGATGCCGATCGAGTTGTTCGCCAGATAGAGGTGTCCATGCATCATTGCCCGCGCCTGGAGGTCGTAGAAATTACCCGGCGCCGAGGTCCGAAGCGGATTGGGCTCGGTATTCCAGAGGTCCCAGAGAACCCACAGATACGGAACTGCGGCCACGACGGCTCCGACGAACGCCGCTGCTGTGAAGCGCCGTACGTCCGGCTTGACTCGATGCCTGTGCTCAACTTGCCGTTGCGGCACCGAGCCGTCACCGGGTCGTTGCCGGTCTTCGCAGTAGTCGCCGGATGGAGCCGTGGCGACCCCAGGACCGTTCGAGCCCTCTTTGCCGTTGGTGTCCAGCGAGTCCGCCGTCGAAGCGTCCTTCGGTAACACCGGCGCGTCTGGTCTCTGTTTCACCTGCCCTGACCGATGAACGTCGCTCGACTCAGGCTCAGGTTTCTGCGACTCACGAGCGTCCTCAGCCCCCGTGAGGCCAATAGCGCCGCTGTCCCCCCCAGACACTCCGGAAAACTTTACTTGATCGGCCACTCCTCCTCGTTTCGCCCTGAGGAGAACGGGCGCAACTTTGCCTCGGGTGAGCGGACCTGCAGTCTCGTGAACGTCGGCCCGGGCCGATGACGAAGCGATTCTCAACGATCAAGCGAGGGGGATCGAATCTCGATTCCAAGTCGCTCCGTGAGGTCAGAGCGACAGCAATCACCGGTTGCGCCGGGAACCGAGCCTGAACCGCTCCAGACCTCCGAGGAGTCGCCCAGCCGTGTGATCT
>DASPVS010000423.1:0-8084 GCA_035622235.1 Acidimicrobiales bacterium
CGGGGACAGGGCGTTCAGCGAAGGACTTGAGCGGCTCGTGAGCTCACTCGAGGAAGAAGCAAGCCTCACAGAGCTCGGGGAGCAGATACTCGATCACCGATTGAAGGGCCTTCTCGCGAACAGGCTTCGCATACAAGCCGAGTTCGCGTCTCACCCCGAAATCGCCCGGGAATCGATCGAGGGCCCGCTCGTCATTATCGGGTTGCCCCGCACAGGCACCACAGCTCTGAGCCAGGTGCTGGCAGCAGATCCCGCGATCCGCTCACTACGGCTCTGGGAGTCGAACGATCCGGTGCCACCACCGGATAAAGCGACCGAAAAAGATGACCCACGGATCGCGCAGTGCAAGGTCGGGCTCGACGCAATGTACACGACGTTCCCGAAGATGCGCTCGCTGTATGTTCAGGAACCCGACGGTCCCACGGAATGCCAGGACCTGCTCGGCATGGCCTTTCGCACCGCTCATTTCGACGGTATGGCCCATGTTCCCAGTTATACGGAGTGGGTCCTGCAGTGCGACATGGGCTCCGCCTACGCGATGCACCGTGGGACCCTTCAACTTTTGCAGTGGAAATGCCCGCCTCGCCTTTGGCACCTGAAGACGCCCGTACATGCGCTCTCGCTGCAGAGCCTCCTTTCGGCCTACCCAGACGCTCGTTTCCTCTGGACCCATCGCGACCCCGCGGCGGTGCTCGGCTCAGTTTGCAGCCTCATCCAGTACACGCGCAGCTGGGTGAGCGATCGAGACGACAGCCTCGAGCTCGGAAAGCAACAGGTTGCCCTATGGAACGAGGCGATGCGACGGGCCATAGAAGTTCGCGACTCGATCGGCGAAGAGCGGTTCGCGGATGTGCATTTCCACGAGTTCGACGCCGACCCGGTCTCGGCGGTGGAGCGCGCGTACGAGCAGATCGAGCTCCCTTTCGGCGAGTCCGGTCGCAAACGCGTTGAACGGTGGGCTTCAGCACATCGCCGCGGGGACCACGGCGTTCACACCTACGAGTTGGGAGATTTCGGGCTCGACGCCGATCGAGTGAGAGACTCGTTCGCCTTCTACCGCAGAAGGTTCCACGTGGACGACGAATGATGGGCTCCGATCCCCGCGAAAGTCGTCCAGGTAGATCTCTTTCGGACTGTTGGGCTCCCGATTCGTTTCGAGAGAGTTTCTGATAGGAATTCACCCACGACCCTCGGAAGCAAGCTCCTCGCCGCGCTGGCCCGGCTGCCGCCCGCACTCAATCAAAAGGTGACCTTGGACCAGGACCTTCGCGTCCCTATGTCCGACGGAGTGGTTCTGCTAGCGGACAGATGGGCTCCTGCGACCGAAGGTGGCGCGGTCGACGGACACCTCCCCATCGTTCTCCTCAGAAGCCCTTACGGCCGTCGTCAGATCGGACCGGTCGGCCGCATATTTGCAGAGCGCGGTTATCAAGCGGTCATCCAGAGCTGCCGCGGCACATTCGGTTCAGGTGGCGACTGGGAACCGTTTCGCAACGAGAGAGCTGACGGGCGCGACACCCTTTCGTGGCTCTCCGGACAGCCTTGGTTCGGCGGTTCGGTCGCCACGTTCGGCCCCAGCTACCTAGGCCTGGTCCAGTGGGCGATCTGCTGTGACCCCAGACCGTTCGTGAGAGCGATAGCGCCTGGTGTCACGGCGACCTATTTCCGCGATGCCGTCGTCTATCCAGGCGACGCACTTGCACTCGAAACCATGCTCAACTGGGTGTACCAAGTCGAGCACCAGGAGTTGTCGCCGCTCCAAATCCTCTGGACGATGTTGCGGAGGCGGCGCAGGATACGTCACGGGTTTGCGAAGCTGCCATTGTCCGAAGCGGACCGTGCGGCCGTCGGACGGCGCGTCGAGTTCTTCCAGGACTGGTTGGCACACGACGCTCCCGGCGATCCGTGGTGGGCAGAGATCGACTTCAGCCCGAGTCTCAAAGTTGCCCCCCCTGCGAACTTCCAAGCCGGCTGGTACGACTTGTTCCTTCCTTCACAACTGGACGATTTCTTAGCGATGCAGGATGGAGGGCGCGAATCCCGTATCACGATCGGGCCGTGGACGCACACGAGCCCGAGAGGTCTGGCCGCGAGCTTGCGCGATTCACTCGAGTGGTTCGACGAGCACATGTCCGCGGACGGACCGTCGAAGCCGAAGCAGCACAACAGAGTCCGCATGTACATCATGGGCGATCGCCGTTGGGTGGATCTCCCAGATTGGCCCCCTCCGGCGAGTGTTAAGCGCTGGCACTTGCATCCCGGACGTCGTCTCGACCCGACCGAGCCGAGCGCGCAAGACGAACAAGCCGCTGATCGATTCCGCTTCGACCCGGGCGACCCGACCCCTGGCCGAGGAGGCCCTTCGCTCGAGGTGGGAAATGCCGGGCGAAAGGACCAGAGGCGGCGAGAAGCGCGCGCGGATGTCGTCTCCTATTCGAGCTCACCTCTCAAACAACCCATGACGATAGCGGGACCACTCTCAACGGACCTCTATTTCCGCTCATCCCTCCAACACACCGACCTGGTCGTGCGTCTGTGCGTCGTGTCCACTCGTGGCCGTTCAACGAACGTGAGCGACGGCGTCCTTCGTCTTCGTCCGGGCGACCACGAGCCCGACGCTGACGGTGTCCTTCATCTGAAGATCACGATGTGGCCAACTGCCATTACCATCCGGCGCAACGAACGCATCCGCCTTCAGGTATCGAGTGGCGCACACCCTCTCTATGCGCGCAATACAGGGGGTGACGAACAACTGGCCTCGGCTACAACACTTCACGTGGCGGACCAGGAGGTGTTCCGCGGACGAGATCATCCGTCAGGGATCGATCTACCGATCAGCTCGATCTGACAGTCGACGATGTGAACTACTGAGAGGAGGCCCAGAATCAAACAGAGGATTCCGAGAAAATGACGAACGATCCGTTGCGGGTGGGGCTGGTCGGTTGTGGAATGATCGGCCAGATCCACGCCGACGGTTTTCGCAAGATGTCGGAGGATGGCGAGATCGTCGCGGTTGGAGCGTCAGATCCATCTGAATCAGCTCGTGAGGGAGTGGCACGCAACTGCCCGTTCGGCTATCTGACCGACAACCCACTGGAGGTTGTGACAGATCCTGGAGTCGAAGCAGTATTGATCGCCTCGCCCACATCCTCACACCGCGACCTCGTGTTGGCGGCGGTGGAGGCCGGAAAGTCGATTCTGTGCGAGAAGCCGCTTGCTCCGAACTTCGACATCGTCCAAGAGCTGTGTGGCGCGGTGTCGGCGTCCGGGCTCGTTGCGGCGGTCGGTTTCCACGCGAGGTTTCACCCGATCGTCAACCGACTACACGGAACCGTCATGTCCGGTGAGCTCGGTAAAGCCATGGGCTACGTGTTGCGTGACGACCAGTACTGGCCGACCGGCGACGTCGTGTCAGGGCATAGCTCGTGGCGATCCAGGCGGTCAGAGGCGGGAGGCGGCGCACTGCTCGAGCACTCGATCCACGCCGCGGACATCTTGTGCTGGTTGTTCGGCCCCCCACGGCGCGTTTACGCGCGTATCCGGTCGGTTTTCGGCTACGACGTCGAAGATGTGGCGGCCGTGACGATCGAGCACGACTCCGGTGTGGTCGGGACGCTGCTGACGATATTCAACGGAGTGCGCGGCCGGGAGGAGCGCCGGCTGGAAGTGTTCTTCGAAAACGGGAGCGTCGAGACGACCACCGATTTCATCGTGGGTGCAAGCGAAGACCGCTACCTCGTTCAACGTCCCGATTGCCCGCCCGAGCTTCCCGATCTCGAGGCGATGAGGTCGAATCACTTCACGCGGCTGGAATTGCAGCGTTCCGACTTCCTCTTCTACACCTATCCCTCGGACCGGCACTGGGTCAGCTGTGCCCGGAAGGGCGTGCCCGCCTCGCCCGGTTTCAACGATGCTCTGGTCGCCCACACACTTGTCGAAGCCGCGTACCGATCACAGCGAACCAACGCAGAGGTCATCCCAGAGCGCGATCTGGACCTCGCGACCTGAGATCTCTGGTGGGCTAGCCCATTTCGAAACTCGAGTTCAGGCCTTTGCCGCCGATCTTCCACTTCGCGAGACAAGACGTACTCGACTGGAACTGGAATCCCAGGAATAGCCCGTCGTCAACGAACGAGCCCGACGTGAGCGAACCTTGAACATTCCCGGCCTGTGGACTCGGTCCCTCAGATCCCTGAACGCTGTTGAAAGACGAGATGCTCGGGTCGAGCGGAGGTGACCCCGACGTGACCTTGAACGTGGTGGTCAAGGTTCCGCTGGTTTCGAACACCGAGAAACCGCAGTCGCCGAAGGGGGTCCCGGTGAGGGTCCCCGACACGTGGCCACCCGTAACGGTTGCGCCGTCCCCGCTCCCCGAACATTTGGAAAAATCCGCTGAAACCTTTACGGTCGTTGACGCAGTGCCACCTTTCGTCAGGGGCGGATCGAACGTCACCGAGCCCTTGGCGTGATTGCACGTAAATGACCCACCGCCGTCTATGGGCGGAGATCCGCCGAATGACGGGGCCGCTAGCGCCAACGACCCTGCACTCAACACGATTGATGATGCTGTCAAAATCAGCAGTCGTCGCAACTTGGCTCCCTTCTTGGTTAGCCGCCTGGTGGCTCGAACCGACTGGTCTATCGACTGAACTGTTCTAATTGCCGATGGCTGAAGCTTCTTCACGGTCCTTCGACACTTCGTCATAACTCGCGTAATCGCTCGCCGTATCGTCTGCGAACTCGAATTCCAACAATCCCGCTTCGCCCCAAGCGCGGCGCAGGTAACCATCATTGGCGTCGAGCAAGCCGAGTTTTCGGACGTTTGGAACGAGCTTCGAGAAGAATCCGCTCATCATGGTGCGGTCGAAACCGGACTTGAACTTTGCGGAGGCCTCGACGACGAAAGGCATAAGTGCGGCCGGATCCACGCCAAGGCGGACCCACACTTCCGGCGTCGTTGCCCGCGTTCGGTTGCGGATCGTGTTCTCGAGAAGGAACTCCTGGCGTTCCTTCAACTCGCCCTCACTCAGCTCGGAGTAGAGCTCGGAAAGGCTGAGGATCCCGAACGCGACGTGGCGCGCTTCGTCGGACATGACGTATCGCAGCAATCTTTTGAGCAACGGCTCATCGGTCCTTCGGTGCATGTCGCCGAAGGCCGCCAAGGCCAAGCTTTCGATGATCACCTGCATCCCGAGGTACGCGATGTCCCACCTGCTGTCCTCGAGCAGCACGGTGATCTGCTCTTCCAAAAAACGGTTCATCGGATACGCATCGCCGAGCTTCTCGTTGAGGTATCTGGCGAACACCTCGGTGTGACGGGCTTCGTCCATGGTCTGCGTCGCCGCGTAGTAGCGGGCGTCGATCCACGGAACGGTCTCGACGATCTTGGCCGCGGTCATCATGGCTCCTTGCTCGCCGTGCATGAACTGGCTCAGCATTGCCTTTTGCAGCTCGAGAGCAAGGTCCAGATATTCCCGGTCGTCCCATGTCGAGAGCGGCGAACCCGGGATGCGGCCCGCTTCACGGTAGAGGCGCATCGCAGGCGAGTCGACGTCCACGTGCTTCACGGGATCTACCTCGATCGTCCAGTCGAGATCTCGCTCACTGCTCCACTGGGAAGTCGAGGCCCTGTTGTAGAGCGCGACCAGCTGGTCGCGCGAGCGCTCGTACTGCCAGAGAAAGATGCGCTGTGCCCTGTCGTTCACGTCCTTGAAGGTGGCGTGCCCCTCAGCCCTGTTCGCAGCCCCACTCGACTGTTCCCTGTCGTGGTCGGGACCAACCCCGTCTACGTCGTTCATGGCCCCCCGCTCATCGAGGTTTGCGCACCTCGGAGCGAGCTACCGGATCGGGCAAGACGAAGTTCTCTCGGCGCGCCCAAGCGATCGCGCGATGCATGGCGGACCGAAACCTTCGATGCCAACGCGTGGCGAACCACGGATCGAGAATAAAGTTCCCTGTGGGAGAGGTCAAGCAGGCTCATCGGCTCAGGACCATCGGTTCAGGCTCATCGGCTCAGGGCGGCAAGTGCAACGGCGTCCTATCCTGCTGGTCATGTCGCCACCGAGAACGGAACGCGTTGCGACCCCAAGAGTCCCCGAGGTGAAGCCGTTTCGAGGTTGGGCAGCGAAGGCGGTCGACTTTTTCGAGGGAATCGAGCTCGACAATTCGAAGGCCTATTGGGCGTCCCACAAAGGTGTCTACGAATCCGACGTGCTCGGTCCGATGGAATCCTTGCTCGAGGAGTTGGCTCCCGAATTCGGCGAGGGTCGGGTCTTCAGGCCCTATCGCGATACCCGCTTCAGTGCGGACAAATCTCCGTACAAGACCAACATCGCTGCTCATAACCACAATGGCTACATATCGCTCTCTTCAACCGTACTCGGGGTTGGTGCGGGTCTCTACATGCCGTCGGCGGACCAGCTGGCCCGATTTCGCACGGCGGTCGCAAACGACCGAACCGGCGACGAGTTGGTTCGTCTTGTCGTACATCTCCGGAAGAAAAGGATCGAGGTGTCATCGCACGAGGTACTCAAGTCGGCGCCACGCGGATACCCGGCCGATCACCCGCGCATCGAATTGCTCCGGTACAAAGGCATCACCGCTTGGAGGGAATGGCCCGTCGGCCCGTGGCTCAACACGGCCCGACCCAAGCGCCGCATCGTCGATTTCCTTCATGATGTCCGACCGTTGAGAAAGTGGCTGGACTCCAACGTGGGCAACGCACAAACAAGTTGAGAGTCGAAAGATCCGGTTGACAGCCGGTAACAGGGTGGAATCCTCGAGGGAGCTTTCCGATGCTGGAGTTCGGACTGGAAGGTAAGAGAGCGTTGGTAGCAGGCTCGGGTCCGGGACTCGGCCGATCCTGTGCACTCGGTCTCGCCGAAGCTGGAGCCGCCGTAATGTGCACGGATCTCGACGCGAGTCGCGCTGAAGCGGTCGCTCGAGAAATCCGCTCTGCCGGCGGAACAGCCGAAGCCCTCGCGACCGACCTCACACGTTCGTCCGCAGCAGACGAAGCAGTCGGCGAGACGCTACGTGTTCTCGGCGGGCTCGACGTGGTCGTCGACGTCATCGGCGAGATCAGATGGGGTAGGGCTACGGATCTTACGGACGAGGACTGGGATTACAGCTTTGACTTCGTGCTCCGACAGGCATTCAACCTCACCCGATCCGCCTCGCACCATCTCGTGCAGCAAGGTTCCGGAGGAAGCATTGTCTGCCTTTCGTCCGTGAGCGGTCTCGAGTCAGCCCCGTTCCACGCTCCATACGGCGCAGCGAAGGCCGGTCTCATGTCGTTGACCAGATCCCTTGCGATCGAGCTCGCCTCCGAGGGCATTCGCGTGAACTGCGTAGCGCCCGGAGCGATAGCAACCCCGCGGGTGATTGCACGCGTCACTGGAGGGCAATCGCCTGTAAACGCTCCTCTGCCCAGTCGAGCGCCACTCGGTCGCATGGGTGATCCCGACGAGATCGGCAAGGTCGTGGTGTTCCTGCTCTCGGATCTGGCGAGCTATATAACGGGCCAGACGATTACCGTCGATGGCGGTGCAACGGCCCAGTACTGCTTGGGAGCAATGCGGGCCGATCTGATCCCGGACAACGCGACCCTCGATCAGCCGCGCAGATAGCGAGATCAGCGTCTGCACAGGCCGGATCCCGGCGGCTGATCCGTTCGGGTCAGAGGTCCCATGAAGTCGCACGACCACTCGACTCGAAGGAGCGGAACAACGACTGTTCGTCTTTCGACGTGAAGAGGTGGTACGAAACCTCGTCGCGCTCCCGCACATAAATCTCATCACCGGCCACCAGATCCGAACGAAACTTCTCGTGAGCGAGAGTTCGACTGAGGACTTTGTTGGTCGGCGTGGTCGGCAACTTCGAGCACAGACGGACGAAACGTGGCCGCCACTTGGGGCTGAGATCTGGCTGGCGTTCAAGCCACTCGGCGAAGGAGGAGCCGTCGAACATCGCACCTTCGCGCAAGACGAGCGCCACCATCACCTGATCTCCTGAATCGGGGTCCGGGACGCCATAGACAGACGCGATGCTGACGTCAAGGTGACGCGAAAGAATTGCCTCGATCG
>DASPVS010000424.1:0-4462 GCA_035622235.1 Acidimicrobiales bacterium
TGTCCTGAACACGCCAGAGCGAGTGCGAGCGTCGCATTCCACGCCGGGACGCCCGGCGTTTCGCGAAGCACTTGACGGACGAGGTCGACTATCTCGCCGAGGCGTCCCTGCGACCACCGTGCGACGAATATCTGTGGAGCAAACCACGCGAAGGTGTCCGGTTGGCCGGTTTCCTGTCCGATCTCGAGTGCTACCGAGGCCGCCTTTTCGATCTCGTCTCCGGTGCCTGACACGGTCATCCGGCTACAGCGAGCGTTTGCCTCCATCCACCGGAAGAACGGATTTCCGACGTCCTGCGCCAGGCGGCTGATGCGCTCGACCATCTCGTCGGACTCAGAGAGATCCCCGACTTCGAGGTAGTGCACGATTCCGGACCCGCATGCCATCGCGAGTTTTTGCGGATCCCCGATCCGCTCCGCCAGTTCGATGAGCTCGGGAAGCTCCGAGACGAGTGTCGGGATCTGGTCCGCAACCGAGCTGGAGATATGAGCAGACGTCCACACATCCAAGAGACACGATTCGTCTTCGAGACGCCGGGCCATCTCCACGGCCTCTTGCGCGATTGCGAGCCGACGCAGCTCGGGGTCCCCCCATACGAGTTCGACTGCGTGGAGAGAAAGAAGCCGGGCTCGAACAGGAGAATCCTCGGGACCGACGGCGTCCAACGCAGCTTCGATGACGAAGATTCGCTCGTTGTCGAGCATCCCTGCCGCGCTCGGAAGGCCCCTGTTGTTTGCAAGCGCCGCTTGTGCGAGGAGAGTTGCGTCTCCGAGGTTCATGGCCAGTCGGGCAGCCTCGAGCAATGTCGCGCGGTACGCCGATATTCCGGCGAGGCGTTGCGCAGTCCCTAGGCGAACCAGCAAGCTGCAACGGCGTTCGAGCCCGGCGTCCACGTCCTCCGCTGCGTCGAGAGCCTGGGTGAAGAACTCCGCCGCCTGGTCGAACGCCAGTTGTTCGAGAGCCTGTTCGCCGGCCGCGGCCGCGTAGTCGACCGCTCGAGCGTCGGCCCCTCCTGCGCGTTGGAAGTGGTACGCGAGTGCAGCAGTGTCCTCCCCGCCCCGTGCTTCCAGGGCCTCAGCAACCTGTCGGTGCCGACGGGCGCGACGCACGGCACTCTGCTCGTCGTACAGCGTGGAGCGGACGAGGGCGTGACTGAATTCGTAGCTCCCCGAGGATGTTTCGCGAAGCAGCGACGCTGTCGTTGCCTCGTCGAGCGCGTCGAGCACGGCGTCCTCTTTCAGTCCCGAGATTCCGACAAGGACGTCGAAATCGAGCACGGCGCCGATGACTGCGGTAAGGGCCAAGACCGCCTGAGCCGTTTCGCTCAGACGGCTTAGCCTTCGACCGACGACTTCTCTCACGCCCTCGGGAATCTCGAGATCCGAGGCGGCGAAGTCGGTCGTCCACATTCCATTTCGCTCGACGAGTCGCCTCGATTCGACGAGACTTCTGAGTAATTCGCTCACGAAGAACGGATTGCCGTTCGCCTGCGACCACACGACTCGCGTCAGCTCCGCTGCGCGCTCGTCTACTCCTTCTTCCTCGCTTGCGAGCATCTCCCGAACGTCGGTCACGTCGAGGCCGGAGAGCGCGAAGCGCTCGACGCCAGGCTCTCGCCTCAGATCCGCCAGCATCTCGGTGAGAGGGTGGCTCCGATCGAGGTCCGTGTCGCGGTACGTGCCGACGATCAAAATGCGCATGGACTTCGCCGAACGCACGAGGTGTCTCAGCAACAGAAGCGTGGGTTTCTCGGCACAGTGGAGGTCGTCGAGAACGAGAAAAACGCCCGAATCGCTGGACACGGCCTCGAGCCAGCTGGCTACTGCGTCAAATAGACGGTACCTCTCGGTCTCGGGGTCGGCCTTCATAGGCGGCTCGAGTCCCGCAATCAATTGAGGCAATTCCGGCAGCAATCGGGCGAGCTCCCCTGCGTGACGGCCGAGGAGTTGGGCGCTCTCGACCGACTGCACCGTTTGATCGAGTGCTTCTACGAAAGGCTGGAACGGTACGCCCATGTCCTCGTCGCAGCGACCGAAAAGGACCACCCCGCCTCCGTCGTATGCACCCATGGCTGCTTCGGCTACGAGTCGTGTCTTGCCCACTCCGGCTTCACCCGATACCAGCACGACCCGACACCCTCCCTCGCGCGCGCTGTCCCAAGCACCCTTTATCGCGTCGAGCTGAGCCGAGCGACCCGAGAACGCGGGCTCGGCAGGCGGAATCAGGCGTGCGGGGAATTTGAACGCGGGCCTGTCCGAATCCTTCTGGATCTCGGGCCGAGAGACCGCACGGGTCGTCGGGTGGCCCGTGTCCCGTGCGTCAGCCCCGAGCACGACCTGACTCTCCAGATTTGGGTCCTGGTCGAGGATCGCCCTCTCGAGCTGCTGAAGTGCAGGACTCGGGTGAATCCCGAGCTCTTCACGAAGGAGGACCCGCAGTTCTCCGTAGGCTCGCAGAGCCTCGGCCTGGCGACCCGAGCGGTAGAGGGCGACCATTCGAAGGGCCCAGAGTCTTTCTCGAAGGGGTGTTTCGGCCACCAGCTGATCGAGCTCGCCGACCAGCTCGTGATGCCGGCCGCGCCGGAGCTCCGCGTCGACCTTGTCCTCGATCGTCGAAAGCCGTGCTTCTTCCAACCGGACCATCTCCGGCATGAGGGCCTGGGAGTAGGGGAGGTCGGTGAGGACACGGTCGCGCCATTCAGCTAGTGCGAGCTGGAAACTCGTGGAAGCTGCTTCGGGGTCGCCTTCGGAAAGTTGCCGCCTTCCTAGAGCGGCCTTCTGTTCGAAGCGCCATGCGTCTACTGCTTCCGACGCCACCTCGAGCTTGTATCCCTGCGTGCTCGTCACTACGACCTGTTCTGCTCCCTCGCTGGCCGACGCGAGGGCCTGTCGCAAGCGCGACACGTGCACCCTGAGGGTGGCGGGAGGACTCGGCGGCTCCGCGTCCTCCCAGAGAGCGGCTGCGAGATGGTTAAGGGAGACGACTTGGTTGGGGCGCAGCGCAAGGGCTGCAAGAAGGGTCCGTTCCTTCACTCGGCGCAGTTCGATGGCCCGACCGTCGACGGAGACTTCGAGCGGGCCGAGGATCCTGCACTCGAAGCGCAACCCGGCGGCTTCAGCGTTGTCCGCCATGTGATTCTCTCGCCTCGACCGGCCGACCTGCCAAGTACGGCCCCCGATTTCGACCGGAGAGCTGCGGATCTCGACCGCACGACCACGGTTTTCGACTAGGGAGCTGCGGATCTCGATCGCACCACCACGGTTTTCGACCACCGAGCCGCCCGCCTCTGCAGCCCAGCCGCGCACCCCTCGTCACCGTACGAGCCTACCGAGTGCTGCGAGTCACGATCCGTTCCTTCCTGCGTGTAACCGCCGTGTAACCCAGGTTTAACCAGGATCGTTCATCGTCATAGGGTCAGTGTTCGTCGTAACGAGACGGGGTGACTGAGATGAAGGTCATGGACAGGACAGACCTGCGTTCGCGCAAGCCCTATTGGGCGATACCTGCATTGGCTGTGTCGGCGGTGGTCGCGATCGCGACCTTCGCGACGAGTGGTGAGGCCGGTGCCATTCCCACGACCCCGATCACGACTTGCAGCCTTGGAGTTTTCCTGAGCGCCGTAAAGGCCAGTGACAACGTGGTCTTCGAGGTCGACTGCAGTTTGACCCTGTCAGCGCCGGTGAAAGTGCCCAAATCGATCGATCTGGCGATCTCGGTCGAATCCGGGTTCACCGTCACGCTGTCAGGTGACACCAAGGTCCAGTTGTTCTCGGTGACAGGGGGGACTCTCGACATCACGGGGATCACTCTCGAGGGCGGCACGGCCAGGGGAGCGAACGGAGCTAACGGCACGACAGGAGCTGCGGGCACGACGGGAGCTGCGGGCACGACGGGAACCGGCACCTCGGCCGGCGGAGCCGGGAAGAACGGGACCGCCGGAAAGAGTGGCGGCGCTGGCAAGGCCGGTAAGGACGGCGAGGGCGGCGCGATCTACATCAAATCGGGCGACGTCGGCCTCACGTCGGTATCACTTGTCGGCGACGAAGCGGTGGGCGGCAACGGCGGCACGGGAGGGACGGGCGGCATTGGCGGCCAAGGCGGCATCGGGGGCAACGGCGGGACCGGAGCCAACGGAGGCGCAGGCGGTAGCGGCGCTCCTGGTGGAGCGGGGGGCAAAGGCGGAGCGGGCGGAGAAGCGCTCGGTGGCGCCATTTACAACGGAGGGACTCTCAGCCTCGACAGCTGCACGTTCTCGGGCAACGACGCCTACGGTGGGCTCGGCGGCCAAGGCGGCACACCCGGATACGGCGGATTTGCCGGTGCCGGAGGCGCAGGTGGGATGGGCGCAATCGGTTCGTCCGGCGGAAACGGGGGGAACGCGGGATCTGCGGCCAACGGAGGAAAGAGCGGTGCCGCAGGAGCAGGCGGCGCGGCCGAAGGTGGAGCGGTCTACAGCACGAGC
>DASPVS010000425.1:0-2966 GCA_035622235.1 Acidimicrobiales bacterium
GCGTATTCCGGACCGAGCTCCAATCTTCGCTCGATCACGCATCGAACAAGTGAGAGGCGCCTGGAGTCGACGCCCTGTGCCACGCAACGGGGTGCTTGTGACCTCGAGGGCGCAAGGAGGGCTTGGAGCTCGACGAGCAGCGCGCGCTTACCTTCGACAACGGGAACGACAACGCTTCCTGCTATCCCGGGTCGGCGGTCCCCGAGCAGGTACTTGTGAGGGTCCGTGACCGGTTCCATGCCGTCGTTGGTCATCTCGAAGAGTCCCAGTTCGCCGGTGGCACCGAATCGATGCTTCACCGCGCGCAGGGTTCGGAGCGCGTGATGACGGTCACCGTCGACCGAGAGAACGGTGTCGACGAGGTGTTCCAATGCACGAGGGCCTGCGAGGGCTCCGTCCTTGGTCACGTGGCTCACCAAGACGAACGGAGCTCGAGACGTTTTCGCCAGCGACACGAGCTCGTTGGCGCAGGCTCGTACTTGCAACAAGCTCCCTGCCGGCCCTGAGACCGAGGAATCGGAGATCGTCTGTACCGAGTCGACGACGACGAGCGTCGGGTCGACCTCCTCGATGGCCCGGATCGCGGCACGGAGATCGGTGGTGGCGAGAACCATGATCGGCCCGTCCAGTCCTCCCAGACGTTCCGCCCGCAGGCGTACCTGGTGAGCCGATTCCTCGGCCGCAACGAGAAGCGCTGGGCCAGTTCGCGAAACGGATCGGAGGACTTGCAACAAAAGCGTGGACTTTCCGACCCCCGGCTCGCCACCGAGCAACGTCGCCGATCCTGGGACGAAACCTCCGCCCATGACACGGTCGAATTCCTCGACGCCGGTGGGCCGGGGAACCGCCTCGGACGGATCGATCTCGTCGAGACGAACCGCGACCGCAGAGTCCTCGAACGGCGCAACGCTGCCGTCGCAGTCCCTTCGGCTCGGAGCGAAGTCCTCCTCGACCAGTGAGTTCCAGTCCCCACATCCAGCACATCGACCGGTCCAGCGCGGGGCGTGCATGCCGCACGTCTTGCAACGGTGGGTGGTTCGGGCGCGGGCCATAGCCCAACCCTAAGAAGTGGTTGTGACGTTGCCCTCTGCCCGCAGGTGGAACCCGGGACTGAACGGCCGTCCCAGGAAACCCGGGACGGAATGCGTTGGCTCAGGTACTGGACCCGGAACCGGCGAGCTCGACAGGCGGAGGAGGCTCCAAGCCTTCGACCGCACGGAAGACGATCTCGCCATCTTCGACGTCGACGATGATGGTCTCGCCGACGCGGAACTCCTTCCACAGGATCCGCTCCGACAGGGGGTCTTCCACCATCTGCTGGATTGCACGTCGCAACGGCCTGGCTCCGAGCGTCGGGTCGTAACCCTTGTCGGCGAGCAGGATCTTTGCCACCGGTGTGAGCTCGAGAGACATCCCTTGGGACTCGAGTTGATCCGACACTCGCTTGACCATGAGATCGACGATCTCGACCACTTCGTCGCGCGACAACTCGTGGAAGACGATGACTTCGTCGATCCGGTTCAGGAACTCCGGCTTGAAGTGCTGCTTCAACGCCTCGTGAACCTTCGACTTCATCCGCTCGTACGTGACCGCCTCGGACGATTTCGCAAACCCGACGGAAGACTTCCGCAGATCCGCCGTGCCAAGGTTCGAAGTCATGATCAGCACGGTGTTCTTGAAATCGACTGAGCGGCCCTGCGCGTCCGTGAGACGGCCGTCCTCGAGGATCTGCAAGAGGGCGTTGAACACGTCTGGATGCGCCTTTTCGACCTCGTCGAACAGCACGACGGAGAAAGGCTTGCGCCTGACGGCCTCCGTCAGCTGTCCACCCTCTTCGTAGCCGACGTAGCCCGGAGGGGAACCGACGAGACGGGACACGGTGTGCTTCTCCATGTACTCGCTCATGTCGAGTTGTATGAGGGCGTCCTCGTCGTCGAAGAGGAACTCGGCGAGCGTCTTCGCGAGCTCGGTCTTGCCGACTCCCGTCGGGCCGAGGAAGATGAACGACCCGCTCGGCCGCTTGGGGTCTTTGAGGCCGGCGCGCGTGCGGCGGATCGCTCGGGAAAGAGCCTTTATGGCTTCCTCCTGTCCGATCACCCGCTTGTGCAACTCGTCCTCCATGCGCAGGAGCTTCGCGGTCTCCTCCTCGGTCAGCCTGTAGACCGGGATCCCGGTCCAGTTGGCGAGAACCTCGGCGATGACCTCCTCGTCGACCACGTCGAAAAGCTCGAGGCCCTCCGCGCGCCACTCGGCCTCCATGGCGCTCTTCCGCTCGAGGCGGTCCTTCTCCTGCTCCGCCAGCTTCTTGGCCTGATCGAAGGCCTGACGCTCCATGGCGCTTTCTTTGTCTTGGCGGATCCGGGCAATGTCCTCCTCCAGCTTTTTGTAGTCCGGAGGTGTGGTCATGCGCCGGATCCGTAGCCGGCTACCGGCCTCGTCGATGAGGTCGATTGCCTTGTCCGGCAGGTACCTGTCGGACAGGTACCTGTCGGCGAGGTTGGCGGCAGCCACGAGTGCCTGGTCGGTGATGGTCACCGAGTGGTGCGACTCGTAGCGGTCGCGCAGACCCTTGAGGATCTCGATCGTGTGAGCAACGGTGGGCTGGTCCACCTTGATCGGCTGGAAGCGCCGCTCGAGCGCGGCGTCCTTTTCGAGGTGCTTGCGATATTCGTCGAGCGTCGTCGCCCCGATCGTCTGCAGCTCGCCGCGAGCGAGCATCGGCTTCAGGATCGAGGCGGCGTCGATTGCGCCCTCGGCTGCGCCGGCGCCGACGAGGGTGTGGAGCTCGTCGATGAAGAGAATGATGTCGCCCCTCGTGCGGATCTCCTTCAGGACCTTCTTCAACCGCTCCTCGAAGTCGCCGCGGTAGCGGCTCCCGGCGACGAGTGCGCCGAGGTCGAGGGTGTAGAGCTGCTTGCCCTTCAAGGTGTCCGGGACGTCGTTGGCGACGATCTGCTGGGAGAGCC
>DASPVS010000426.1:0-9279 GCA_035622235.1 Acidimicrobiales bacterium
GGAGGAGGCCTCTCCGAACCGTCCATGCGAGCACTGCGATGGGGCGGTCGCTTCGTCACGATCGGATACGCGTCGGGTGAGATCCCGAAGATTCCTCTAAATCTCGTCCTTCTCAAGGGAGTGCAAGTGCTCGGCTTCCAATTCCGTGATTTCGCAACGCACATGCCGGGCGAGCTGAGCGACAACGAACGAGAGCTCATGACGCTCGTAGGCTCCGGCCGAGTGCGCCCGCACGTAGGGGCGAGCTTCAAGCTCGACAAGGTCGCAGCGGCCCTGCGTTACGTCGCCGAAGGCAGGGCGATCGGCAAAGTCCTGATAGAGGTCGGGTCACTTTGACCCTTGATCTCCGAGATGCACCGGCTTGCCCCAGGTGAGAACGATATTATCGAAAATGAAGAGCGTCTCTGCTTGTCGAAGCGAGGCACGCCCCTGCTTGTTCAAGCAAGTGAAGCGAAGTAGTCGGCCAACGGCCGTCCGAGGAGCGAACCATGCCGCGTGCCAAAACTCCACAGCCACCGATCTACTTGAAGAGCAATCGCTTACTCGACGTCGAAAAGGGGGAGATCCTCGAGCCCGGAGAACTTCTCGTCGAGGACGATCGCATCGTAGATGTCGCTCCGTCTTCGGTCCCCGACGATGCAGTCGTCGTCGAGCTCGGCGACGTGACCCTGTTGCCCGGGCTGATGGACATGGAGACCAACCTCCTTCTCGGAGGACCCGACCACCAGAGCCCGTTGAACCCCGTGCAGGACGATCCTGCGGTCAGGGTCCTCCGCGCGGTCGCGAACGCCCGGCGAACTCTGAGGGCTGGGTTCACAACTGTGCGCAACCTCGGCCTGTTCGTACAGACCGGCGGCCTGCTCCTGGATGTTGCTCTGAAAAAAGCGATCGATTTCGGCTGGATCGATGGTCCGCGCGTGGTACCCGCCGGCCATGCAATCACCCCGAGCGGCGGGCATCTCGACCCGACGATGTTCCAGGCGCTCGCTCCGCACATTATGCCGCTCACTTTGGAGGAGGGCGTCGCGAACGGCGTGAGCGAGGTACGCAAGGCGGTTCGGTACCAGATCAAGTACGGCGCAGAGCTGATAAAGGTCTGTGCGTCAGGCGGGATCATGTCGCATACCGGGCCGCCCGGCGCTCAGCAATATTCCGACGAGGAGCTGCGCGCCATCGTCGACGAAGCACATCGCCGCGGACTGAAGGTTGCGGCACACGCGCACGGCGACGAAGCGATACGCGCGGCGGTCGAGGCGGGCATCGACTGCATCGAGCACGGTTCGCTCATGAGCGACGAGACGATCGATCTGATGCTGGAGCGCGGAACGTTCCTCGTTCCCACGACGTATCTCGCCGACGGCATGGACGTGTCACGCGCGGCACCCGAGCTGCAACGAAAAGCTGCCGAAGTGTTCCCACGCGCCAAGGAAACGATCAGGCGCGCCGTCGAGCGAGGCGTCCGCATCGCGTGTGGCACCGACGCGCCGGCGATTCCTCACGGTCGCAACGCCAAGGAGCTGATCGCGCTTGTGGACCGTGGAATGACGCCGCTCGACGCGATCCGCGCTGCGACTATCGTTTCAGCCGAGCTGATAGACGTCTCCGACCGCGGCAAGCTGGCTCCCGGACTGTTGGCAGACGTGATCGCCGTGGAAGGGGATCCCTCCGCGGACATCGGCGCGACCGAACAAGTCAGGTTCGTCATGAAGGGCGGACACGTCTACCGTCACGACCCATCTCTCTAGCGCCGCTCGTTGCGCTCGGAAGTGGCGCTAGGAAGTGGCGCTCGGAAGTGACGCTCTCCTAAACTGAAAATACCATTTCGACGGCTGGGAGCCCTGCTGTGAGCGACTTCGAAGCCCTTGACTTCTTCAGCGACGCATCTCTCGTCACCGACCCGTATGGCTACTTCGACGACTTGCGCGAGCGGTGTCCCGTTCAAAGAGAACCGCATCACAGCGTGGTCATGGTCACGGGGTATGAAGAAGCGATGGAGGTGTACCACGACGCGGAGAGGTTCTCGTCGTGCAACTCGGTGAGCGGGCCGTTCCCGGGTTTCCCCGTTCCGCTCGAAGGCGACGACGTGAGCAGGCTCATCGAAGAGCACCGTGACGAACTCCCGATGAACGACCAGTTGCCCACGCTCGATCCGCCGAAGCACACAGAGCACCGGGCGCTACTCGGGCGGATGCTCACGCCCAGGAGGCTCAAGGAGAACGAGGCGTTCATGTGGCGACTCGCCGACCGCCAGATGGACGAATTCGTGGCTAACTCCAGATGCGAATTCGTGGGCGAGTACGCGAGCCCGTTCACCCTGTTGGTGATCGCGGACCTGTTGGGTGTGCCTGAATCCGACCACGAGATGTTCCGCAGTGAGCTTGGCCCTCGTCGAACCGGGACGATGGGGAGCACCGGACACGACCAACTCGCGCGCAACCCCTTGGGGTTCCTTTATGAGCAGTTCACTTCGTATATTGAAGAGCGCCGGGCAAGGCCGCGTGACGATGTGCTCACGGGCCTCGCAAGCGCAACCTTCCGCGATGGAAGCACTCCCGAAGTGATCGACGTCGTCCGGGTCGCTGTAAACCTGTTTGCCGCGGGGCAGGAGACGACCGTTCGCCTTCTCGGTGCTGCGCTCCAGCTCATGGGGGAACAGCCGCAGCTCCAGCAACGGCTCAGAGACGAACGTGATCGCATCCCGAATTTCGTGGAGGAGACGTTGCGGATCGAAAGCCCTGTCAAGGGGGACTTCCGGCTTTCCCGCGTGCCTGTGGAGGTCGGAGGAGTGGAGATTCCGGCAGGCACGACGTTGATGGTGCTCAACGGCGCGGCTAATCGGGATGCGCGCCGCTTCGAATCTCCGGCCGAGTTTCGAGTTGAACGTGCCAACGCCCGTCAGCACGTCGCATTCGGTCACGGCATCCACACTTGTCCTGGGGCTCCGCTGGCTCGGGCCGAGGCCCGGGTAAGCATCGAACGGCTTCTCGATCGGATGACCGACATCAAGATCTCCGAATCCGAGCACGGCCCGCCTGGCGCGCGCCGCTATGACTACGTGCCGACGTTCATGCTGCGAGGGCTCAAGAGACTGCACCTCGACTTCTCGCCCGCTGAGTGACGGAGCGTTTGGTCTCAACCTCACGGCCTGACAAGCTCTTCGCCTGACAAGGAGGAACGATCCATGCCGGACAGCACGCGTCCACCGCTTCCGTACGACCTTCTGCCACCCGTGCCTGATCTGTCGGTGACGAGTGACGACATCGCCGACGGGGAGCGACTTCCTGACGCCCACCTCGCCGACTCGATGGGAATGACCGGAGACAACTTGTCACCGCACCTGAGATGGTCTGGGGCGCCCGATGGAACGCAGTCGTTCGCGGTCACCTGTTTCGATCCCGACGCTCCGACCGGAAGCGGCTTCTGGCATTGGGTCGTCTTTGACATCCCTGCCTCGGTCAGCGAACTCCCGCGCGGAGCGGGGAGTGGTTCCATGGAGGGGATTCCCAAGGGCGCACGCCACGCGCGCAACGACGTAGGCATCCCCGCCTACGTTGGGGCGGCACCGCCCCCGGGACACGGAGAGCATCGGTATGTCTTCGCCGTGCACGCCCTCGGAGTCCCCGCGCTAGGCCTTGACGAGACCGCGACTCCCGCGTTCGTCGGGTTCAATTTGACCTTCAACACGTTGGCACGCGGGCTCATCATCCCCGTCTACGGTCGCTGATCACAGACGCCGGCTGACGGGCGCTCGCCGACCCGCGTCAGCGATCAGGGGATCAGCTCGGTGGTGTGCTCGTGCAGGTGGGGCGGCGGCCGGTACTCGAGTCGACAATCGTCGATGTGTATCGGGCTGCCGATCATCTTGAGCGGCCCGTCGTCGGTATTGACCGATACCACCATCCTGTGCGAACTGACGAGATCCGTACCGAGCGCTTCTCCCAGGTTCACCACAGCACCGACCGGGATTCCGAGTGGGCGAAGGCGCGCCTCCCATTCGACGGCCGGTGCCTTTTTGAGAAGACCACTGAGTTGACCGACGAGCTCATCTCTGTTTTCGAAGCGGGCCTGCATAGTGACGAAGCGGGGATCATCCCCCCATTCCGGGCGACCGACCTCAGCACAAAGCCGGCGCCATAGGTCGTCGCGGGCCACGAAGATGGACACGTATCCCGAGCTCGTCTCGAAAAGCTGAGCCGGGACGTAGAAGGTATGGGCACCAAGGGGCCGACGTTGTGGTGGTCCCTCGCCGTTCAAGAAGGCGGCCGCCTTGTAATTGAGCTGAGCAAGCATGACGTCGAAGAGCGAGACGTCCACTTGGCCGCCTTTGCCCTCGATGATCTTCGCGAGCAGTCCCAGCGCCGCCATGATGCCGGCCGAGTTGTCGACGGCCGAGTAGCCGGCGAGCGTAGGAGGTCCGCCGGGCTCGCCGGTCATGTCTGCTACTCCCACCTGCGCCTGCACCACGTAATCGAACGAAGGCCACTCCGACGCAGGGCCGTGGAGACCGTACCCGGTGAGTGCCACGCAGACGATCCTTTCGTTGTGGCGTCTCAGAGACTCGTAATCGAGCCCGAGCTTCCGGATAGCTGAGGGCCGCAGGTTCACGAGCAACGCGTGAGCATCCTTGGCGAGCCTCCCGAGATGCTCTTGACCCTCGGAAGCGGAGAGATCGATGTGAACGCTGCGCTTGTTGCGATTCAGACTTGCGAAATAAACGTTGTGTTCTCCGACACTGTTCGAGCCGACTTGTCGCGAAAGGTCCCCCGTTGCCGGTTCGATCTTGATCACGTCGGCACCCAGGTCCGCCAACAGCATCCCTGCGAAAGGCCCGGCGAGGATGTGCCCGACTTCGAGGACGCGGATGCCAGAAAGCGGCCCTGGGTGACGTGGAATGTCTGGAGTCACCGGAGTCTCTCGTTCCTTTGCTGCTCTCGCTGGCCTTGCTGCTCTCGCTGGCCTCGCTGCTCTCGCTGCTCTCGCTGCTCTCGCTGGCCTTGCTGCTCTCGCTGCACTCCTTCGCCTTCGTTCGTCACGAGGAAGCTTCGGCTTCGCTGCACAGAGAGCGCATGCTCTCCACGACTTCTTCCAGTGTGGTCCCGGTCGGGTATACGGCTGCAGCACCTGCTTCTTCCAGAAGCGCAACGTCGCGTTTGGGAATGGTTCCGCCTACGACGACGACGATGTCGTCTGCACCTGCTGCCCGCAGCGCCTCGGTGGTTTTCCTCGTGAGACCCACATGTGCCCCGCTCAGGATGCTGAGCCCCACGATCTGGACGTCCTCTTGGACCGCAACGGACGCGATCTCGTCAGGCCGGCGGCGGATGCCCAGATAGATGACCTCGAATCCCGCGTCTCGAAGCGCTCGGGCAACAAGCTTGGCTCCCCGGTCGTGCCCGTCGAGACCTGGCTTTGCGACGAGAACCCGTGACGTCATCGACCGACGACCCGCGTCAAAAGGCGACGGGCTGTTGGAACTCGCCCCACTCGTCTTTGAGCACGCCGACCATCTCACCGACCGTGCAGTAAGCCTTCGCGCACTCCACCAGGGGGGGCATGAGATTGCGATCATCACCTGCGGCGGCCGAGAGTGCTGAGAGCGTCCTCCGAACCTCCTCCGACGAACGGGATCGTTTGACTTCTGCGAGACGTTCGAGCTGGCGGACGCGTCCCTTCTCGTCGAGCTCATAACCCTCGACCTCGGGTGGTTCTTCCTCGGTCTCGAACTTGTTCACGCCTACGACGGCCCGTTGGCCGGAGCGGACAGCACGATCGACCCGGTAGGCCTCTTCGGAGATGAGGCGTTGGAGGTATCCCTCTTCTATCGCCCTGACCATCCCGTCTTGGCGTTCGAGGTCGTCCATGATCTCTACGATGCGTGCTTCCATGGCGTCGGTCAGAGCCTCGACATAGTACGAACCGCCAAGAGGATCGGCGACGCGCGCAACTCCCGTCTCGTACGCGAGTACCTGCTGGGTGCGCAGCGCAAGCGTCGCCGAGTCCTCGCTCGGAATGGCGAAGGGCTCGTCCCAAGCGGCTGTGAACATCGACTGGACACCTCCGAGGACAGACGCCATTGCCTCGTATGCGACGCGCACGACGTTGTTCATCGCCTGCGGCGCGTGCAACGACGCGCCACCTGCGACACAGCCGACACGGAACATGCAGGAGCGGTCGTCCTGCGCACCGAACCGCTCGCGGACGATGTGCGCCCAACGTCTCCGCCCCGCGCGGTACTTGGCGATCTCTTCGAAGAAGTCGCCGTGCGTGTAGAAAAAGAACGAAACCTGTGGCGCGAACTCGTCGATCGTCATGCGCCCGCGTCCGATCACCTCCTCGCAGTAGGTGATCCCGTCCATGAGGGTGAATGCCATCTCCTGAGCTGCGTTTGCACCGGCGTCGCGGAAGTGGGCGCCGGCTACCGAGATGGCGTTGAACCTCGGAATCTCTTCGGCGCAGAACTCGATGGTGTCGGCGATGAGCCTCAGCGAGGGCCTCGGCGGCCATATCCAAGTTCCGCGACTTACGTACTCCTTCAGGATGTCGTTCTGGATCGTGCCCCTGAGCTCGCGGCTGCCTACTCCCTGCCTTTCGGCGACGCCCACGTAGAGAGCGAGGATGATGGCCGCGGTGCCGTTGATCGTGAAGCTCGTGCTCACCGCGTCGAGAGGAATCCTGTCGAAGAGGATCTCAGCATCGGCGAGCGTGTCGATCGCCACTCCCACCCTGCCGACCTCCTCCTCCACGTCGGGGTGGTCAGAGTCGTACCCGCACTGGGTGGGGAGGTCGAAGGCGACCGACAGACCCGTCGCGCCTTGTCCGAGGAGGTAGCGGTATCGCTCGTTTGACTCCTCGGGTGTGCCGAATCCCGAATACTGACGAATGGTCCATAGGCGACCGCGGTAACCGTCAGGGAAGTTGCCACGCGTAAATGGAAACTCACCTGGCGGCGGGAGCTGGTCGAGCGGAGGCAGGTCGCCGGGGCCGTAACTTGCCGAGAGCGGGAGACCCGCCTCACTTCTCACGGCCTCGTCCATGGCCGGAGCCTATCGGAAACGCTGGTTTCCAGAGATGGAAACGATCGCCATTGTGAGCAAGAGCGCTATTATCACCGCGTCGTGGCGCCCGGAACGGAGAACTCAACACCGGGTGGTGTGCGCCTAGAAATCGAGGACGGGGTGGCCCTCGTAACCATCGACCGTCCGGAAGTCCGCAACGCCATTGGACTTGCGACCGCGGAAGAGCTCGACGCCACGTTCGGCCAAATCAGCCAATCCGACGCGGCTGTCGTCGTCATTCGCGGTGGAGGCGATCGGGCGTTCGTTTCCGGCGGAGACCTGAAGGAGCTCGGTGCGATACGGACTCATGAAGACGCGGTCTCGATGGCGACCCGTGTGAGAAGGCTTCTCGACCGCATCGCCTCCTTTCCGGTTCCGGTGATCGCAGCCGTCAACGGGCATGCGCTCGGAGGTGGGGCAGAAGTGGCGATGTCGGCCGACATCCGGATCGCGGCGGAAGACGTGAAGATCGGCTTCAACCAGGTGAACCTCGGGATCATCCCGGCGTGGGGCGGCGCCGAGCGGCTCGCTGCCGCCATCGGTCGCAGCCGCGCCATGATCGCCATCGCGACCGGCGCGATCTACGACGCGCGCAGTGCTCAGCGTCTCGGGTTAGTGGACCTCGTCGTACCGCGCGAGAGTTTCGACGTCGAGTGGCGCGCTATGGCTTGTCAGATCGCGCAGACGGCGCCAGGCAGCTCGCGCGCCGTCAAGTCAGTCGTTGGAGCAGCTGCGCCGTCGACGCATCGTGATCTCGAAGCGGACGCGGCCGACGCGTTTGCTCGGCTGTGGACGGCCGATGAACATTGGGCTGCGGTTGAAGCACTGGAGGAGAAACGGAAGTCCGGGTGATCGTTCACCGCACGTGAGCTTCACTCCGCCCGTTCCGCTTCTGCGAGGGGATCGTGCTCGTGACCCGAGTCGAAGCCGCCGTGCTTGCGCAAGAACGTGGTTGACCTGCGGTGGATACGCCAACCGTCCGGAGTGCGGCGGTACTCATCGTTGTACCACCCCAGTCGCATGGCGTGCGTCTCCTGGTCGATGAACACGAAGTGCTGTACCCCACTTGCGCGATCGCCGTCGATCTCGACAACCGGCATGTTGCCGATGAACTGGCCCCGTGGCGCAGCCGCCAGCAGAGCTGGGAATCGCTCGAGTGTGTAGCTCGACCCGAAGGCGTTGTATTCGGCGTCGGGCGTGAACACATCGAGCCATTTGTCTCCGACGAATTGGCTGGTGTACTTCATGTAACGCGAGCACAGAGCGTGCAGTCGCACGAGATCGTCCGTCTCGTTCGGATCTGGGGCTTCGTTCGGTTCGTCCGTCTCGTTTGGTTCGTCGGACATTGACGCCGTCAGCCTCCTTGTCATGGTCCCGCCTGCGTCGACCGGTGAATGCCGAGTCCCGCACCCCGCGGAGCCTCATGCTGGCCAGCCACGCACCTCGATGAGCAACATAAGGGAGCCTTACAACTGCTCAGCAGTACCTGGTGAGCAGGGACCAGACCTCCCTATGATAATGAGGTTCTCACTGGCTGACAGCGGCGCTTGCCTCGCTCAGGGATCGGTCTCAGTAAGGGTTCGGCTGGGACGCTCGGACCCGGCCCGAGACAGCGCTCGGTTCTGGCCGGGAAAGTATCTTCCGCTTGACCGGAACGAACCGGTTGGCGTCATTCTGTTGCGAGGAGGTCTTTGTGGCGATGCCGGGGGGCACAGTCGAAGAACGTTGGCGGCTGCGCACCGTGCCGCAGCACCTTGTGCGGCACTACCGCGAAAACGGCTGGTGGAGCGAAGCGACACTCGGAACGATGGTCGAGAACGGTCTCGGGGCTGCCGGAGCTGCGCGCTTCTCGGTGCGTTCGAAGTTCCATCCTTGGACGGGCACCCTGGCAGACGTCGACCGTGCGGCGCGTTCGTTGGCGTCGTCGTTGAGGGCTAGGGGCGTGCGTCCGGGCGATGTCGTGTTGTTCCAGCTTCCAAACTGGGTTGAGGCAGGTATCACCTTCTGGGCGGCTGCTTACCTCGGCGCGGTGATTGTGCCCGTCGTCCACTTCTACGGCGCAAAAGAAGTCGATTACATCCTCAGAGCCACATCACCTGAGGTCGTGGTGACAGCGGACCAGTTCGGACACGCCGACTACTTGGAGGTATACGAGGAGCTGCTTTCGCAACGTGGATCCTCCATCTGGCTCGTCGCGCGGAGCGCGGACTCACGTTTGCCGAAA
>DASPVS010000427.1:0-2827 GCA_035622235.1 Acidimicrobiales bacterium
ACTCATCCCCTTCGTCGAGCACGACGACGCGAACAGGGCGCTCATGGGCGCGAACATGCAGAAGCAGGCTGTGCCTTTGATCGTGCCCGAAGCCCCCTACATCGGCACGGGTGTCGAGGGCCGAGCCGCGCAGGATGCGGGCGACGTCCTTCTCGCGGAGGGCAACGGCACTGTCAGCGAGGTGTCCGGTGAGCACGTGATCATCGAATACGAACCGGGACAGAAGGACCGGCTCGGTCACGACCTCGGACGCCGGACCTACCGGCTAGCAAAGTTCCGGCGTTCGAACCAGAACACGTCGATCAACCAGAAGGTGGTCCTCGACGAGGGACAGAAGATCCAGGCCGGCGACGTCATCGCTGACGGGCCCGCCACCCACAACGGAGAGCTCGCGCTCGGTAAGAACCTGCTCGTGGCGTTCATGCCCTGGGAGGGCTACAACTTCGAGGACGCGATCATCCTGTCGGAGCGCCTCGTGCGCGACGACGTGTTGACCTCGATCCACATAGAGGAGCACGAGGTCGACGCACGCGACACCAAGCTGGGTGCGGAAGAGATCACGCGCGACATCCCGAACCTCTCCGAGGAGATTCTCGGCGATCTCGACGAGCGCGGGATCATCCGCATCGGGGCGGAGGTGGACGCCGGAGACGTCCTCGTCGGAAAGGTAACGCCGAAGGGTGAGACCGAGCAGACGCCCGAAGAGAGGCTTCTGCGTGCAATCTTCGGTGAAAAGGCGCGAGAGGTCCGCGACACCTCGCTCAAGGTTCCCCACGGGGAGTCCGGAAAGGTGATCGACGTGCGGGTGTTCTCGCGCGAGGACTCGCACGAGCTCCCGCCGGGTGTGAACCAGCTGGTTCGTGTCTATGTCGCTCAGAAGCGCAAGATCTCCGAGGGCGACAAGCTCGCTGGACGCCACGGAAACAAGGGCGTCATCTCGAAGATCCTGCCCGTCGAAGACATGCCGTTCCTGGCAGACGGCACACCGGTCGACATCATCTTGAACCCTCTCGGGGTGCCGAGCCGGATGAACGTGGGCCAGGTGCTCGAGTCGCACCTCGGTTACGCCGCGCGTTGGGGATGGAACGGGACGAACGGCCACGACGCCCCGACCAAGGGAACCGAAGCCAAGACGAGACCGAGGACCGACCCCGCGGTCTGGGTCGCCACGCCCGCGTTCGATGGGGCCCACTGGGACGAGGAAGAGGACGCGGGCCGACACCCGACGATCCGCAAGCTCTTCGAGGAGCTCCACGCCGATTCCGCCGACGGCAGCCGGCTCATCGGCTCCGACGGGAAGGCGACGCTCTACAACGGGCGCACCGGTGAGCCTTACGACAATCCGATCTCGGTCGGGTACGTATACATCCTGAAACTCGCCCACCTCGTGGACGACAAGATCCACGCGCGCTCTACGGGCCCGTACTCGATGATCACCCAGCAACCGCTCGGTGGTAAGGCTCAGTTCGGCGGTCAGCGCTTCGGTGAGATGGAGGTTTGGGCGCTCGAGGCCTACGGCTCGGCGTACGCACTCCAGGAACTTCTGACCATCAAATCGGACGACGTCCTCGGCCGCGTGAAGGTTTACGAGGCGATCGTGAAGGGAGAGAACATTCCCGAGCCCGGAATCCCCGAGAGCTTCAAGGTCCTCATCAAGGAGATGCAGTCACTGTGTCTCAACGTGGAGGTGCTCTCGACCACGGGCGAGGAGATAGAGATGCGTGAGCTCGACGAGGACGTTTTCAGAACGGCCGAGGAGCTCGGCATCGACATCAGCCGACCCGAGCGTGGGTCGGATGAAGAAGACGAGCGCCGTGCAGCGGAGAGGAGCTTCTAGTCGTGCTCGACGTCAACAACTTCGACCAGCTACGTATCGGCCTCGCAACCGCGGACTCCATTCGTTCGTGGTCGAACGGCGAGGTGAAGAAGCCGGAGACGATCAACTACCGGACCCTGCGTCCGGAGAAAGACGGCCTTTTCTGCGAGAAGATCTTCGGTCCGACCAAGGACTGGGAGTGCTACTGCGGTAAGTACAAGCGAGTCCGCTTCCGCGGGATCATCTGCGAACGCTGTGGCGTGGAAGTCACGCGCTCGAAGGTTCGTCGTGAGCGAATGGGTCACATCGAGCTCGCCGCTGCAGTGGTTCACATCTGGTACCTGCGGGGCACGCGCAGCTGGCTCGCTTATCTGCTCATGGGCACAGAAGCCCGCGAGGAGTTGAAGGCCAAGCAGCTCGAAAAGGTGATCTACTTCGCCGCCAACCTGGTCACCTGGGTCGACGACGAGAAGCGCCACGAGGACCTACCGGCGCTCGAGGCCGAGCTCGCCGACGAGATCACTCAGCTCGAGCGCCAGCGCGACCTGGACATCGATCGCCGCTTCAAGGCGCTCGAAGCCGAGTTGGCCGAGCTCGAGGCCGGCGGTGCGAAGGACACGGAGCTGAAGGCGCGCCAGCGAGCCACCGAAAAGGAGATCGGGTCGGTCCGTGAGAGGGCCGACGCGGAGATCGATCTCGCCCGACGCGCGTTCGATGAGTTCCGCGACCTCTTCCCTCGCAAGATCATCGAGGACGAGCTGCTCTGGCGAGAGCTCAAGGTCCGCTACGAGGACTACTTCGAAGGTGGAATGGGTGCGGAGGCGATCGCGCGACTGATCGACCGCATCGACCTCGACAACGAAGAGGTGAAGCTCCGCGAAGCGATAGACGCTACCGACGGACGCCGTCCGCTCTCGGCCCAGCGCCGGCAGAAGGCGATCAAGAGGCTCAAGATCGTCTCGGCCTTCAACCGTCGTGACGAGCACGGCCGACGCGTGAACGACCCGAGGG
>DASPVS010000428.1:0-2433 GCA_035622235.1 Acidimicrobiales bacterium
TCCGCGCCGGAGCCGAGGCCGTGAAGCTCGAAGGAGGAAAGTCGAGAGTTCCGATGATCGAAGCGCTCGTCGCCACTGAGATCCCGGTGGTCGGCCATCTCGGCCTCACGCCACAGTCGGTCAACGTCTTCGGCGGGTTCAAGGTCCAAGCGCGGGAACGGGCGGCTGCTGACGCGCTCGTGGCTGACGCCGAGGCGATTTCCGAGGCGGGGTGTTTCGCAATGGTTCTGGAGGGGGTGCCCGATGTCGTGGCCGCGAGGGTCACCGCAGCCGTCGACGTCCCGACCATCGGCATAGGGGCCGGGCCGGGGTGCGACGGGCAGGTTCTCGTTTACCACGATCTGCTCGGCTTGGCGGACGGACCGCTCCCGAAATTCGTGCGCCAGTACGCAAACCTCAAAGCGACGGCGGTATCGGCGGTATCCGCGTGGGCCGCGGACGTGCGAGCGGGATCGTTTCCCTCCGACGCCGAGTCCTATCACCTCCCCCGCGGGGCCTGAAGCTACTTTCCGCTACCATTGTGGGCCGCCAGGTCCTTTGGGGCTCCGGCGACTGGATTGAAACCCTGCTCCGAAATGCGGAGCCCCGGCGCGTTGTGACGCCGGGTCCGGAGGGAGGTGTTCGGCCGTTGCGGCCTTACGAGACGTTGATCATCTTCGATCCCGATTCGGAGGAGACCGCTGTCACGGCGGTTCTCGACCGGGTTGCCGACGCGATCAAGGCGGACGGGGGAGCGGTCGGCGAGGTCGACCGTTGGGGTAAGCGGACCTTCGCCTACGAACTGCGCCACAAGCGCGAGGGTTACTACGTCCTGGTTGAATTCACCTCGGAGCCGAAAGGCGCCACCGACGCGGACCGGCTTCTGTATCTCGCGGACGAAGTGATGAGACACAAGATCATCCGGTTGCCGGACAAGGTCGGTGGACGACGTGGCGCGGCGAAGGCCGCCGGAAGCGCCCGCTGAGCGGGATCGGAGCGGAGGAACCATGGCGAACGGAAACAACGTGGTGTTGGTGGGGAACGTGACACGGGACCCCGAACTACGGTTCACCCCCACGGGCCAGGCGACGGCGACCTTCGGGCTCGCCGTGAACAGGCGTTGGCAGAACCGACAGACCCAGGAATGGGAAGAGGCAACGTCGTTCTTCGACGTCGTGTGCTGGCGTGAGATGGCAGAGAACGCGGCCGAGAGCCTTGCCCGCGGGTCGCGGGTGATCGTGACGGGGCGGCTGGAGCAGCGTTCTTGGGAGACGGCCGATGGCGACAAGCGGTCGAAGGTTGAGGTAGTCGCCGACGAGATCGGACCGAGCATCCGCTGGGCGACCGCCCAGGTGACGAAGAACGAGCGCAGAGGGCCGGCCGATGCCGGCGCGACGGCGCCGCGGCAGGCCGCGACGAGCCCCGCAGGTGCAGGGGGCTACGGATACGACGAGGAGCCGTTTTAAACATGGCCCGCGAGAGGACGAGCTCGCGTCGTAGCGCCAAGGAGGCCGCGAGACGGACCAAGAAGAAGCCCTGTTTGCTCTGCCGCGACAAGTGCGACTGGGTTGACTACAAAGACGTCGCGCTGCTCCGCAAGTACATGAGCGATCGCGGCAAGATCCGGGCGCGTCGTGTCAGCGGGAATTGTGCGCAGCACCAGCGTGAGATCGCGCTCGCGATAAAGACAGCCCGCGAGCTGGCGTTGTTGCCCTACACCCAGCGAACCGTCACCGAACGATCAGGCGGGCGCGGGCGTGGTGGGCGCGTCCCGGGCGGTCGCACAGCCGTACTGGCGACCGGCGACGAGGGCGGCACCCTGTCGACCGACGTGATCGATGACACCGACGCGGAGGACGCCGACGTCGGTCTCGCCGGTGTGGATTCGGAGAGAGCAGGCACAAAGGGAGCAGATTCAAACGGTGCTGCGACACAACCGAGCGACGAGGTCTCTGGCGATCGTTCGACGAACAAGGAGGGGGATACCGGTTCGACAACCCCCGACCGAGAGGCTGACTCCTCATCCGGGTCGGTTTCGGCGGCGCGCCGAACCTCCGACGAAGCCGACGAGGACGGTGCGTGATGCAGGTCGTGTTGCGCAGCGACGTCGAAGGTCTCGGAAAACGCGGGGACATCGTGAAGGTAGCCCGGGGCTACGCGCGTAATTACCTGTTGCCGACCGGTGCTGCGCTTGCGGCAACCGACGGTGTGACCCAACAAGCAAGCGCGATGCGACGAGCGAGGGACCTGCGCGATGCGAAGGACCGCGAAGCGGCAGAGTCGGTTGCAGCAGCGGTCGGTGCGATCAACATCACCGTTCGTGCACGCGCAGGCGCGGAAGGACGGCTGTTCGGCTCTGTCACCGCGGCCGACATATCAGAAGCGATCCGCGAGCAGACGGGCGCTGTCGTCGACCGGCGGAAGATCCACCTCGAGGAACCCATCAAGTCGATC